>CAISDD010000187.1 GCA_903883985.1 uncultured Pseudomonadota bacterium
ACGCCCAAGCCCTTGAGCATCTCGGCCTGACGGATGACGTTGCCGCGCCCGCCGGTGAACTTGCCATAGGCGGCGTCGTAAGCCTTCTGCGCCTGTTGCAGGCGGGTGCCCAGGCTGTCCAGGTCTTCGACGAAGCCCACCAGCTTGTCGTAAAGCTCCGCGCCGCGCTTGGCGATGTCCTGGGCGTTGCGGTTCTGTTGTTCCTGACGCCAGAGATGGGCCACGGTGCGCACCACGAACAGCAGGGTGCTGGGGCTGACCAGCAGGACGTTCTTGTTCCAGGCGTCTTGCCAGAGCGCGCCGTCGTGGGCGATGGCGAGCATGAAGGCGGGCTCCACCGGCACGAACATGAGCACGAAATCCAGGGACTTGATGCCATACAGGGCTTCGTACTGCTTTTCCGAGAGGCCTTTGATGTGGCTGCGCACGGAATCCAGATGGCGCTTCAGGGCCGTATCGCGATGGATGTCGGTATCGGCGTTGGCGTAATCCTCATAGGCGGTGAGGGACACCTTGGCATCGACGATGAGGTGCCGATCTTCGGGCAGGTGAATCACCACGTCCGGCTGGGCTCGGCTTCCATCTTCGCGGGTGTGGCTCTCCTGCATGTCGTATTCGATGTCGCGACGCAGACCAGAGGCTTCCAACACCCGTTCCAAAATCATCTCGCCCCAGTTGCCTTGAGCTTTGGACTGGCCCTTTAGGGCGCTGGTGAGGTTGTGGGCATCCTTGGAAAGCTGCTGGTTGAGGGACATCAGGTTCTTGACCTGTTCGGCCAAGGCGCTACGGTCCTTGCCTTCCTGCACATAGACCTCTTCCACCTTGCCCTTGAATTCCTGGAGCTGAGTCTTGAGGGGTGCGAGTAGTTGATCCAGGTTGGTCTGGTTCTGCTCGGTAAAGCGCTTGGATTTGTCTTCCAGGATTTCGCTGGCCAGGGTTTTGAATTGGAGGGTCAGTTGCTCCTTGGCATCCTGGAGCAAGGCCAGCTTTTCCACTGCCTGTTGCCGCTCGGCTTCAAGTGAGGTGTTGAGGGTGGCGAGTTGGGCCTGCTGGTCGGCAGTGGTTTCCTGGAGGGCGGCCTTCTCTTGCCGCGCTTGCTGCAAGGCTGCCTGGGCGTCGGCGAGTTGTTCACGGTGGGATTGCAGGTCGCTGGTCAGGCTACCCTGGGCCTCACGCAGGTTGGCGTGATCGGCCTGGAGTTGGTTGAGCGAGTCGTTCGTGGTTTTCAGCCGGTTGCTCAAGTCGGCAACTTGCTGCTTTGCGCTTTCCAGGGCCTGGGTAGACTCCGCCTCGTTGCTGGAAACCTTTAGCAGTTCTTCCTGCTGCTGCTTGTGGCTGGCTTCCTGTTCCTTGATCCGGATTTCCAGTTGGGGAACGCGGGAAGCGCGTTCGCCCAGGCGAGCATTGTCATCACGCGCCTTGTCCAGGTCGTCCCGCCAGGTGTTGGCCTTGGTTTCCAGGTCGGCGAATTCCTGCTTGAGGTTGGCAAACTGGCTTTCCGAAGACTTCAGGCGTTCCTGGATGCTGACCAGTTCGAGCTGCGTTTCATTGCGGCCACGCTGGTATTCGGCCTGCTGGCGACCCTTGAAGATGAGCCAGGCAACGATACCGCCCAGTGCGGCGCCAACGGCGAGAAATAGCATTTGTTCCATGTCGTGGCCTGTGCGTTATTGTCCGGCGCCTGAGCGGGGCTGTTCTGGTCGGAAGTGTTTGATGACAGCGAGCAGGTCGTCGATGGCGGCAGGTTCGAACACACCATCCAGGCCATTGCTGTCTACCTGGGTGAAAGGCGCTTCGTATAGACGGTCTATTGCGATGGCGCCGTACTTGGCGATATGGGACTGCAACAGGGCGAGGAAACGTTGCTGCTTGGCACTGAGTTGCGGATGGCTGGCGAGGAAATCGGCGAAGTGGCGGGAGACGACTTCGGCTTCCAGGCCAACGACGGTGCGGATGGCGGCGGCCAGATCGCCGGCGGTATCCGGGTAGAACTCGGTCAGCCATTCGAGATGTACATCGGGATGCTGGGTGAGCACCAGGCTGACCAGGGCGTCGAGGTCTGCCGGGCTGACCGGCTCGTTGCGGCGGATGCGGGCCAGGGTGGGGTTGCCGATGAAGAGTTCTTCCAGCACCTGCTGAACCCGCTGGCGATAGGCGGCGAGTTCCATGCCTTCCAGCTTGGGGGTGTGGCGGTTGAACTGGATTTTGCTGGCATCTTCTTCCAGGTCGATGACGCGGGAACCGGCGCCGGGCGGGGTCGGCCGCACGCGGAATTTCATGATGCCGCGCAGTTCCTGGCGCACGGTTTCCAGATCGGCGGTGCTTGTGTGATCCCAGAAGGCACCGCTTTTCACCCGCTGGATGATGGCCAGCTTGTCGCGCACGGCTTGCAGGTTGATGGGGAGTTGGGCGACCCGGTTGATGAGTTCGTCCTTGAGGTCGTGGAAGCTGGCCGAGGCGCGCAGGGCTTCAGCTTGCAGGCGGGCAATGAGCAGGTCGAGATCGAAAGCGTCTTCCAGGTTGCGGGTATCGCGCCACTGCATGAGGGGGTCGATGTCGTTGCCGAGGCGGCTTTGGGTGACGGCGGCGAAGGCTTTGAGGACGCCGTCGCGCTGTATTTCACGGACTTCGCGCCACTTTTCGCGCACGGCGATAGTTTGCTCGGGCAGGGCGGCGATGTCCTGGCGCAGCAGTTCCACGGCGAGGTCGAAGGCGGTCGCGTCCTGTTTTTCCAGGGCGGTGGCGGCCAGTTGCAGGCGGGCCTCGAACAGACGTTGCAGGAGTGACTTGGCTGCCTTGGGTTCGGCCTCCTGATAGATTTCCTCGAACCAGGCGAAATTGCCCCAGTGGTCGAAGATGCGAAAGGCGGTCTTGTCCCGGCCGGGGCCGAACAGGTTGCGGCAGAGCCGGGTGCCGCGTCCGATCATTTGCCAGAACTTGACATAGGACTTCACCGGCTTGGCGAACACCAGGTTGACCACTTCGGGCACGTCGATGCCGGTATCCAGCATATCCACCGAGATGGCCAGGGTGAGCGAGTGGCTGGGTTCCTTGAAGTCGTCGATGAGTTGTTCGGCGCGCACGTCGTAGGTGTCGATGACCCGGCAGAACTGACCCCCGTATTGCGGATACAACTCGTCGAATACTTCGGCCAGCAGCATGGCGTGGGTGTGATTGCGAGCGAACAGGATGGTCTTGCCGATGTGGGCACCGGTGGCCTCACGGATGCCGTGCTCCATGAGATTGCGCAGGATGGCGCGGTTGGTGTCCTTGTTGAGGATGACGCGGTCGACCTCTTCGACTTCGAAATCGAAGGTTTCCGCGTCGACCTGGTCTTCTTCCAGTTGCGCGCGCTGTTCGGCGCTGAGTTCCTTGTATTTGATGCCCTGGCGCAGGAATTCGGTGGTGTGGGTGTAGACCTCGAACGGCACCAGATAGGGTGGGACGTGGGTGATGGCGTCCTGATAGCTGAAATAGGCGGTGGGGTCGCCGTTTTCGCAGTCGAACAGGCCGTAGGTGTTGCGGGCGATGAATTGCACCGGCGTGGCGGTGAGGCCCACTTGCAGTGCATCGAACCAGACGAACAGGTCGCGGTAGCGGTTGTAGATGCTGCGATGGGATTCGTCGGCAATGATGAGGTCGAAGAAGCCGGGGTCGAACTGCTCGAAGCACTGCATC
>CAISDD010000188.1 GCA_903883985.1 uncultured Pseudomonadota bacterium
GTCCAGGTCCTGCAACTGAACTTAGCCCTTGAACAAGGACACTAGGACCATGCCCGAACACCGCTCCAATCCAGACGAATTACTGCGCCGCATCCAGGTTCAGGCTGTCATGGCTGGTCGTGCGCGGTTCAAGATCTTCTTTGGCGCATCGCCGGGGGTGGGCAAGACCTACGCGATGTTGGAAGCGGCCCAGCGCGCACGCAGCGAAGGGCACGATGTGGTCGTCGGGCTGGCCGAAACCCACGGCCGCATCGAGACGATGGCCCTTCTGCAGGGCTTGGAGGTGCTGCCTCGCCGCACCGTGCTCCACCGGGGTCGCTCGCTCGCGGAGTTCGATCTCGACGCTGCGCTGCGGCGCAAGCCAGCGCTTTTGCTGGTCGACGAGTTGGCCCACACCAATGCACCCGGCAGTCGCCACCCGAAGCGCTGGCAGGACGTGAGCGAACTACTCCAAGCTGGTATCGACGTCTGGTCGACACTCAACGTCCAACACCTTGAAAGTCTTAATGATGTGGTGGCGCAGATTTCCGGCGTGCGGGTCCGCGAGACGCTCCCCGATTCGATGTTGGAGCGCGCCGATGAGGTCGAACTGGTCGATCTGCCACCGGATGCGCTGCTGGAGCGGCTGCGCGAGGGCCGGGTCTACGCACCCGACCAAGCGAGTCGAGCCGAAGGTGGCTTCTTCAAGCGCGGCAATCTCTTGGCGTTGCGGGAACTTGCCCTTCGGCGCACGGCCGAACGCGTGGAGACCGATGTCCTGGCGCATCGGCGTGATCAGGGTATCGACGCAACCTGGCCGGTGGCCGAGCACATCGTCGTTTGTGCGGGTCCGACCGCGTCCTCCGCGGACCTGATTCGGGCGGCCAAGCGCATGGCAGCAGGCTTGCGTGCCCGGTGGACGGCCGTCAGCGTCGAACTGCCCCACGTTGCGCTCAGCGCCGCTGGTCAGCAGAGGTTGCGAGACAACCTGAGGCTGGCCGAGCAGTTGGGCGCGCAGGTAGCTGTACTTAGTGGTACGCGCGTGAGCGATGCCCTTCTGTCCTGGGCGCGTACGAACAACGTCACGCGAATCATCCTGGGCAAGCCAACCCATCCACGTTGGCGCGATATCCTGTATGGTTCCGTGCTCGACGAGGTGGTGCGCGGCAGCGGCGACATTGATGTTCATGCGATTTCCCCGGAGACGAACACCAAGCCTGGGGGCGCAGCCGCCGAGCGGCAGATCCAACCGGCGACGCGCTGGCGTGACTACGGGTTTGCAATCGCGGTGATGGTGCTGACAACCGGCCTGGATGCGCTATTGCACGGGTTCCTCGAGACCTCTGAACTGGTAATGGTCTACTTGCTCGGCGTGGTGCTGGTGTCCACCCGGGTCGGGCGTGGTCCATCCCTGCTGGCTGCGGCGCTGGCGGTGCTGGGCTATGACTTCTTCTTCGTTCCGCCGCGCTTCACCTTTGCAGTCAGCGATACCCGCTACTTCCTGACGTTTGCCGTACTGTTTGTCGTCGGCGTTGTCATCAGCGGATTGACCGCCCGCGTGCGCGGCCAAGCGACCCACGCCCGCGCCCGCGAGCAGCGTACCGCCGCGCTCTA
>CAISDD010000189.1 GCA_903883985.1 uncultured Pseudomonadota bacterium
GGATACGCTCCTCGCGCTCGACCACGATGGCCAGAGTGGGGGTCTGGACGCGGCCGACGGTGGTGAGGTGGAAGCCGCCGGTCTTGGAGTTGAAGGCGGTCATCGCCCGAGTGCCATTGATGCCGATCAGCCAGTCGGACTCGGCGCGGCTGATCGCCGCTGCGCGCAGCCCCGCCATTTCCGAGGCATCGCGCAGGGTGTCGAAACCGCTGCGAATTGCACCCTGGGTCATCGATTGCAGCCAGAGGCGGCGCACCGGCTTTTTCGTGGCGCTGTGCTGGGCGATGTAGTTAAAAATCAGCTCGCCCTCGCGTCCGGCGTCACAGGCGTTGATCAGGCCATCGACATCGCGGCGCTTGATCAATCGCGTCAGCAGCTTGAGCCGATCTTCGGTCTTTTCGACAGGCTTCAAGGCAAAGTGCGGCGGGATCACCGGCAGATTCGCGAACGACCATTTGCCACGCTTGACCTCGAACTCCTCCGGCAGGGTCAGTTCGAGCAGGTGGCCGATGGCGGAAGACAAGACGTAGTGCTCGGACTCGAAATAGTCCTTTTCTTTCTGAAAACCACCCAGGGCACGGGCGATGTCCTGAGCGACCGACGGTTTCTCGGCAATGATGAGTTGTTTGGACACGGTGTTTTGGGGCGGGTTAGTGTAGCGTGGGTTGCCAGCGTTCTTCGCCGTCGTCGCCGCCGCGCACCAGGTCTTCCAACCACAGCACGTCGCCGGCGCCTTTGAGTTTCCAGAGGGCGAGGAGGGCGATCCACTTGATGCGATCGGCGGAGACTTCTGTGTCTTCCAGCGCCATGGCCTGGTCGATCACCCATTCTCGTGCATGCGGGGCGAGCAGGCCGCTGCTTTCCAGGAACATGAGGAAGCCCCGACCCTCGCGGGCCAGGCGGCTGCATTCGCCATCCGTGTAGCAACGTATCGAGGGGATGTCCTCGTCGCTACTCTCTGGCATCAGGCCGTCCAGGGCGGCCAGCCAATCCAGGGCAGCGCCGATGTCGGCATCTTCGAAACCGGCGGCGGAGAGTTTTCGGGAAAGCTGTTCCGGCTCCGGGAAGTGCTCGGAAAACAGGTAGGTATCGTAGAGGTAGAGGAGGATGTCGAACATCATTCAGCGCCCGCGGGCGGTCATCACCGCGCCGTCGCAGCGGCGTGCGCTGGTAATGGCCCTGCACTCGGCCAGCACACCCATAACATCCATGTATTTCATCGACGAGCCCTTAGTAGAGTCTTTGGTAGAGGCCGCCCGGCATTCTGGCGACCTGGCCTTCCATTTCAGCCGCAAGTAGCCTGACCGAAAGCGTTTCCACCGTCAAGCCGAGGCGGCCGGCGAGTTGATCCAGCGACAGCGGTCCGCCGCCCAGCGCTTCGAGCAAAACGTCGGCGACGGCCGCAGACAAGGCGTCAGGAACGCAAGGCGGCAGGCGATGGCCCAGTTCTTCCAGGATGTCGGCTGCGGACTCCACCAGTTTCGCACCCTGCTTGATGAGGCGGTGGCAACCGCGGGACAGGGGCGAGTGGATGGAGCCGGGCATGGCGAACACGTCGCGCCCCTGCTCGCCGGCCAGGCGGGCGGTGATCAACGAGCCGCTTTCCGTGGCCGCCTCGACTACCAGCACGCCCAGTGCCAGGCCGCTGATGAGGCGGTTGCGGCGCGGGAAATGGCCACGCTTGGGCGCCGTGCCCAGGGGAAATTCGGAAACGATGGCACCCCCCGCAGCCAGGCGATGCGCCAGTTCGCGATTGCCCGCCGGGTAGACGCGGTCGAGTCCGGTGGCCACCACCGCCACGCTGCTCGCCAACCCCTCAAGCCCGCCTTCGTGTGCGGCGGCATCCACACCCAGTGCCAGGCCGCTGACGATGGTCAACCCGGCCTGAGACAGAGACGCTGCGAAGGCACGGGCATCGCGCAGGCCTTGCGGTGTGGCGTTGCGGCTGCCGACGATGGCCAACATCGGCCTTGCGAGCCAGTCCGGGTCGCCTTTCACGTAGAGCCAGGCGGGCGCATCGGCCAGTTCGCGCAATTGCGCCGGATACGCCGGATCACCCCAGGGGATCAGATGATTTTCCGGAAGCGCCAGCCAATCCAGTCCGGGTTGCAGGACGCAGGCGTCGATGCCTGCGGCGATGGCACGGGCAAGCCGGTCGCCAACCAGGGGAGACAGTTGCGCGGCCCTGGCCTGGCAGATGCTTGCCACGTCGGGGAAAGCCTCGAGCAGGTGGCGCACACCGTCCGGGCCTAAGCCGGGCACGGCTTCCAGGGTCAACCAGTGGATCGCATCGGCGCGCTGTGGCAAGAGGCCGCCGGCTAGGGATTGCGGGCGCTGTCGCCCTGGGCGATCTGCTCCGCGCTCTTCATCACGAGCGCGTAGGCGACCCGGTTGAACACGCGGTAGACGAAGGCCAGGCCGATACGCGTATCGGGCAAGGCGGCGTGGTCGCCCTTATCGGGTGTGCAATCGCTGGCATGGCCCTCTCCTCCCGCAAGGAAGGCGATCTTGTCGGCGCGCAGGCAGCGGGGATCGGCCACCGAGCGGCCGGTGCGAAACAGCGCCAGGACATGGCCCGGCTCCAGTCCGTCGCGCAGGCCGCGGTCGAGCACCACGGTCATCCAGGCGCCGGCATTCACCGTGCCTCCCAAGGTGCTGGCGATCCGGGCGGAGATGGGGCGGTCCGGGGCGTGGGGGACGTACTGCACGGGCTCGGCTTTCCATGCGGGCAACAGGCGATCGCGTTCCAGCACCTCCTGTTCGGCTCGCGTGATGCGCAACAACTGCGTCTCCCCCGGCCGCAAAGTCTGCGCCTGGCCGACGTCGATCAGCTCGTAGGCCAGCACTTCCTTCGTGTCGGCGGGGTTCCTGATCGGCTGGCCCAGTCGCACGATATGCCAATCGACCGTGCCGGCATCGCCGTGGCTGGCGAGGATCAGGTCGTTCAGGCCGAACATGACGCGCTCATCGCTGGACCCCAGGATGCGGGGTGCGTTGACCAGATCGTTGGGTTCCCCGACCCCGCCGCGCGACAGCATGGGGGCGATAGCCTTTTCGGGAATGCTGGAAATGCCGGCTTCCTCGATGGGGATGGGCAGGGCGTAGGCGCGTGGCGATAGTTTCACGGTCTGATTCAGGCGCGGCCCCGCTTCCAGAACCAGGCGAACATTGCCGTCTGGGTCGCGGGAAAGACGCACCACGTCGCCCGGATAGATGCGGTGCGGGTTCTTGATTTCCTCCCGGTTGAGCTTCCAGACACTCGGCCACTGCCAGGGGTCTTTCAGAAAAGTCTCGGAAATCCCCCAGAGCGTGTCCCCCTGGACCACGACATGCCGAACAGGCGCAGCTTCCTGGAGGTGTATGGGATCGGCCCAGGCGGGGAAAGCCAGGGATATCACGGCGGTCAGCAACAATGTACGCATGTTTCCTCCCTAATGTTGGTTACTCCCTTTTGACGACCAGGAGAGAAACTTATAATGGTGTCCGCAGCGAACTTAAACCAGTTTCTCTCAATTTGCACCCACCCGACCATGGCCCTGCTCAAGATTGTCCATTATCCCGACCCGCGCCTGCACAAGGTGGCCCTGCCCATCGCCACGGTGGATGACGAGATCAGGAAACTCGTCGCCGACATGGCCGAGACCATGTATGCGGCACCCGGCATCGGACTGGCCGCCACCCAGGTGGATCGCCACCTGCGCCTGATCGTGGTCGACATCAGCGAAGCGAAAGACGACCTCAAGGTGTTCATCAATCCGGTGATCCTCGGTACCGGCGGCCTGAGCGAACACGAGGAGGGCTGTTTGTCCGTGCCCGGCATCTACGACCTGGTCAGCCGCCCGGAGCGCGTCCGCGTGCGCGCCCTGGACCAGAACGGTGCGCCTCTGGAACTGGAAACCGACGGACTGCTCGCGGTGTGCATCCAGCATGAAATTGATCATCTCGACGGCAAGGTATTCGTGGAATATCTTTCTCGCCTGAAGCAGGAACGCATCCGCAGGAAACTCCTGAAACAGTCAAGGGAAGCCATGTAATGAAACTGATCTTTGCCGGCACCCCCGAATTCGCCGCCGCCGCCCTGAAGGCCTTGATCGCCGCCGGGCACGAGATCACTCTGGTGCTCACGCAGCCGGACCGCCCGGCCGGGCGCGGCATGAGGCTCAAGGCCAGCCCGGTAAAGGAGGTGGCGTTAGCGCAGGGCCTGAGCGTGGCGCAGCCGGAAACCCTGAAAAACGAGGAGGCATGGCAACCCATACTGGATGCTGCGGCCGACGTCATGGTCGTCGCCGCCTACGGACTGATCTTGCCGGTGGCGGTGCTGGCCATGCCGCGCCTGGGGTGCGTCAACATCCATGCCTCGCTGCTGCCACGCTGGCGCGGCGCCGCACCCATCCACCGCGCCATCGAAGCGGGCGACCGGGAAACCGGGATCACCCTGATGCAGATGGATCGCGGACTGGATACCGGGGACATGCTCGTTCGTGCCGCCTTGCCCATCCTCGACACGGACACCAGCGCCAGCCTGCACGACAAACTGGCGGCACTGGGTGCACGGGAAATCGTCGCCCTGCTGCCCAGGCTGGAACATTGTCTCGGCGAGAAGCAGGACGATGGCCGCGCAAGCTATGCCAGGAAGGTCGTCAAGGACGATGCCCGCCTGGATTGGACGCGTCCGGCCGGTGAACTGGATCGCCAGATCCGAGCCTTTGCCCCCACCCATGCCCTGTACGCCGGTGATCTCATCAAGATATGGCAGGCGCGTCCGACCGCGAAGAACGGTGGACCCGGCACGGTTCTGGAGGTGAGCCGGGATGGGCTGCTCGTCGCCTGCGGCAGCGGCGCGCTAAACATCATGGAAATGCAGAAGCCAGGCGGGAAACGACTTCCCGTCTCGGCATTCCTGGCGGGGACGCCACTCAAAACTGGTGACATACTGGAATAAGAGCACGGGTATGTCCTGTTTCCTGGGATATGCTTGCACGACTACCGCCCCCATTCGCAGCATGCCCAAGCCTCCCGCCGCACTGTGCACCCTTTCCTCTCTGGAACGAGCTTTCGCCGACGGCCTCGCCACGATGCTTGCGCAACAACACGGCCTCGGTGCCTACATACTGGTACTGGCCAATGCGGCCTACGATGCGGCACTCTGGGCCCGCCTGGCTGCCCCCCTGGCGCTGCGCCACGCCGAGCTGGCGGCGCTTGTCACGCGCACCCTGCGCCGGGGTGGCCGACTCGAAGAGCCGGACGACGATGCGCTGGTATTCCTGAAACTGCTGGCCATCGGCTTCGAGAACCTGCAAACCATGCAAAGCCGCCGCGCCGGCCCCTGGGACCTGGCGTTCAACCCGATTCGCGCCTTGCGCCCGCCGCGCATGAGCGGAGCGAAGATCGATGCCCGGTCGCGCCCTTTCGACCCGGCGGGCTTCCATTTCAACCACCCCTTCCTCGCCCGCGAGATCCTGTGGGAGGGCGAACTGGCGGGCAAGGCCGCTCGCCTGCTCTACAACAAGTTCCCCTTCGCCCGCCTGCACGGATTGCTGCTGCCGGAACCCGCACGGGAACTGCCGCAATCCCTCACGCCGGAGCTGCATGGCTGGGCCTGGGAGGTGCGCGCGGGTACCGCGGTGCCAGGCTTCTGTCTGGCCTACAACAGCCAGGGCGCCCAGGCCTCGGTGAATCATCTGCATTTCCAGAGTTTCGTGCAGACGGAACCGCTGCCGCTGCTCAACCCTAGCTTCAGCCACAACGGTGGCGCGGACGCCTACCCCCTGCCTTGTCACCGCTTCGGTGACGTCGAAGAGGCCTGGTTCCACATCGATGGCCTGCATGCCCTGGCCATCCCCTACAACCTGGTCTACACCAGCGATGGCCTTTACGTGCTGGCACGCGCTCAGCAAGGCAGCCGCGCCATGGCAAGCTGGAATTGCGGCTTCGCCTGGAGCGAGCTAGCCGGCGCGATCACCGTGTTCAGCCGGGATGAGTTCGATCGCCTGAGCGAGACGGAAATCGCCGCGGAACTGGCGAGTCATGCGCCTTGAAGGCAGAGACAACATATCAAGGTGCAAGGTTCAAGGTGCAAGGAAACCGCACATGCCCCTGCTCTTGAGCCGTGAATCTGGCTTATGTCGCCGCGCCTGAAGTCTTTCCTTCACCCCTTCTACCATTACGGCGCTTACATGCTGGCCGGCGTAGTGATCGTCGTCTGCGTGCTGTCACTGGGGTTCAAGTTCTGGCTGATGCCCAACATCGACCGCTTCAAGCCCGAGGTGGTGGCCGCGGCAAGCCGGGCATTGGGCCGTCCGGTGACGCTAGGAGGGTTGGAGGCGGGCTGGGCGGGGATCAATCCGCGCCTCACCCTGCGCGATCTGCGTCTCACCGGCGATGGCACCCTGTCGCTTCCCAGCGTGGAAGCCAGGTTCTCCTGGCTGTCCCTGGCGCTATTGGAGCCGCGCCTGTCCAGCCTGACACTGGAACAGCCGCGAGTAACGGTCCGGCGCGATCGCGCCGGAGTGATCTACCTGGCCGGCATCGCGGTAAACGTAGCTTCCGCCCCCAATCCATTTCCCGACTGGCTGCTTCGGCAACCTCGCATCCTCGTTCGTAACGCCGTGGTGTCCTGGCAGGACGACATGCTGGGAGCACCGGAACTGCGTTTCACCCAGGCCCGTGTCTATATCCTCAACCGCTTTGGCCACCATCGTTTTGCCGGCGTCGCCTTGCCTAGCGATGCCGCAGGCCGCGTGGAGTTGCGTGGTGACCTAAAAGGCCGCTCGCTACGCCAGATCGACGCCTGGTCCGGACAACTCTATGCGCGCGTCGACGCCGCCCGTTTCGATACCTGGGGCCACTGGGTGCCCTGGGCGCAGAAAGCAGTCCGGCGCGGAACCGGTTCGCTGCGATTCTGGCTGGATATCGACCACGGTCAGGCGCGTTCACTGACCGGTGACACCCGGCTCGAAGACGTGGCGATCAACATCTCTGCGGACGAAGCCCTGCCGGATCTGGCCTTCCAGTCCCTCGCCGGGCGCGTCGGCTGGACGCGCGAATTCGACGAACGCGGCCAGGTCAATGCCCATACCTTCTTCGTGGAACACCTGCGCTTCGCCGTGGCCGGCGAGAACCCGTCGGAACCGGCCGCTGTGCGCGTCCGTCTGACCCCGGATGGCCATGGCGGCTTCAGTAAGGTGGCCGTCCGCGCCAGCAACCTGCGCCTGGAGGCGCTGACCGCCATGACGGGCGCCCTGCCTCTGCCGCGTCGCGGCCATGACCTGATCGCCGTGCTCAACCCGCGCGGCTTGGTGGAATCGGCCTCCGGCCACTGGAGCGGCACGCAAGACTACGGCCTGAAGCTGCATGTTCGCGACGCCGGCCTGAATGCCTATGCAAACCTGCCAGGCTTCTCCGGCCTGTCGGCCAGAATTCAGGCGGATCAGGCCTCCGGTGTGGCCGAACTAAGCGGCCGCAAGCTGATCCTGAACCTGGATCGAGTATTCCGTCAGGCACTCGAATTCGAACAACTCGATCTGCACACCCGCTGGAGGGTCCAATCCGGGCTCACCCACCTGGCCATCGAGGAGGCAAGTTTCCACAACGACGACCTGGCCGGCACCGCTTCCGGCAGCATGGACCTGCCCGCCGCAGGCAAGCCGCGCCTGAATATCCAGGCCCACCTCAGTCACGGCGACGCTGCCGCTGTGTACCGCTATCTGCCTTACGCGGTCGGGCATGATGCCTATGAATGGGTGAAGCGCGCTATCGTCGCCGGCCACTCCGAAGATACCCGTCTGGTGCTCAAGGGCGATCTGGCCTACTTTCCCTTCGATCGTGGCGGCGGGGAATTCAAGGTCACGGTGAAGATGGAGGATGCCGTGCTCAACTATGCCAACGGCTGGCCACGCATCGACGGCGTAATGGGCCTGCTGGTTTTTCACGACAAGAGCATGAGTGTCATGGCCGATAGCGGCCGCATCCTCGGCACCCGGCTGGGGGCGGTGCATGCACGGATACCCGACCTGATCTCGGGAGGCAATGATCTGCTGCTGATCGACGGCCACGTCGCCGGACACACCCAGGATTTCCTGAATTTCATCCGGCAATCTCCGGTGAACCTGCACACAGGTGGTTTCACCGAAAAGATGCAAGCCGACGGGGACGGCGAGCTGGCATTGAGCCTGCGTTTACCTCTGCGCCACATCAAGGAAAGTACCCTGAACGGCATATTCAGCGTGGCCGGCAACCGCATCGACCTGGGTGGCGAGCTCCCCACTCTGGAACAGATATCCGGCAGCGTCAGCTTCAGCGACGACTCGGTGCAGGCGCGCGGCCTCCAGACCCGGGTTCTGGGCCTGCCTGCCACGCTCTCCTTCGACAGCCAGAGCGGCGGCCAGATCCACGCACACCTGAATGGCAGCGTGACCGCAGAAGCGCTAGCCCCTCATCTGCCCGCGGCTCTGGCGCGCCACCTCGGCGGCGCCTGCAATTGGCAGGCCGAAGTGCGCATGGGCAAGCAGCAGAACGAAATCCAGATCGACTCGGACCTGAACGGCATGGCGCTGGATCTGCCGCCGCCGCTGCGCAAGGCCGCAGCGCAAAGTGTACCGCTGACGATTACCCGCCTGCCCGGCGTTCTGGGTGAAACCGTAGTCAAAGCCAGCTACGGCAACCTGATCTCCCTGCGGGCGGATATCCCGCTCGATGGCCCCGCGCGCATCGCCTTGCATCTATCCCGAGGAGAAGCGCCCTTGCCCGGACAGGCCGGCATCAGCATAGGCGGTGCGCTGCACACACTGGACCTGGATGCCTGGCGTGGTATCGATCTGGGCGCCACGGCGGCGAATGGCCCCGAGCTACACGAAGTCAACCTGATGCTGGGCGAATTGAGGATTGCCAACCGCATCCTGCACGACACCCAACTGGGCGTTCACCCTGCCGGCCGAGGTTGGAAGTTCACCCTGGCTGGCCGGGAACTCGGCGGCGAGGTGCTGACCCTGCCCGAGCCCCGTGGTACCCGCGTGATCGCCAATTTCGAGCGATTGAGCCTGCCCGAGCCGGCGCCAGACACCCCGGCCAGTGAGAATGCGGCCGTGACCCAGAGCCTGACCGGCATCGAAGTCAACGCCCTGAAATTTGGCTGGATGGGCCGGGAGCTGGGAGAATTGCATCTACGCCTGACCCCGGAGAAGAACGGCTATGACATCGAACGCGCCTCGCTATCGCTTCCGGAAGGGAGGATCGAAGGGCGGGGCATGGTTTCCTGGCAGCCGCGTCGCCCGACCCGACTGAACCTGAACCTGGAAGCCTCGGATCTGGGCAAGGCGCTGACGCGCTTTGGCTATCCCGGCAGCGTCAAGGGCGGGGAAGCCAGCGTCAGCGGCATGCTGACCTGGGGCGGAGGTCTGGAAGACTTCGCCATTTCCGGGCTGAATGGCGACTTTTCCGTTACCCTGAAAAAAGGCCAGTTCCTCAGAGTGGAGCCAGGTGCTGCCAAGCTGCTCGGCATTCTCAGTCTGCAGGCCTTGCCCAGGCGCATTGCCCTGGACTTTCGCGACATCTTCTCGGAGGGTTTTGCCTTCGACGAGATCACCGGGGACGTGCACCTTGAACGCGGCAGCGCCTACATGAGGGGTCTTAAAATGCAGGGGCCCGCTGCAAGGGTGAGGATGAGCGGCGTGGTTGACCTGGCGGGACAGTCGCAGAACCTGCGCATCGACATCCAGCCACGACTGGAAGACACCGTGGTGGTGGCGGGCGCACTCCTGGGCGGGCCGGTGGTTGGCCTGGGCGCCCTGCTCGCCAACAAGATACTGCGGAATCCCATCGGCCAGGTGGCAAGCTTCAACTACGGCGTGACCGGCACCTGGAGCGAACCGGTCATCGTCAAGCTGAAACGCCAGGTCACGACACCCTAGCCGTGCTTAAGTAATGTCGCGTAACTTGCCTTCATTAAGCTGCCGGCGCAGGCCCTCTTCCCCGGCCCTTCCCCCGGAGGGGGAAGGGGGTGGAACCCTCTTCGGGAGAGGGCAGGGTGAGGGAGCCAGGTGGTAAGCCAAATTGGTTTCGACAGCTTACTTAACGCTTGCGTGTGATTACTTAGTGGGCGACCACGCCGGGGCCGA
>CAISDD010000190.1 GCA_903883985.1 uncultured Pseudomonadota bacterium
CTGCCAATGGTTGCAGAAGCTGATGATCTATGGCTTTTTGCGTACGGCCTAGCGCCCAGCAGGCGATGTTTGCGAGATTCAGGCAATTTTCCGCCTGCGTGAAGTCTTGCTGACCGAACAGGCTAGTTGGGTCCAGCGCATGCAAAAGGCTGGCTCTATGTGGTTCATAGTGGGTAATTACATCTGTAACTATCTTCCGTAACGACCGTGGATCACTCCAAGAAGGAACAGAACCCAGTCTCAATGAAAGGGGATTTTACCAATAATACGGCTAGCAACATGGGGTGGCGGCCCTCGCAGCGCGGTGACCCATTGTTCACCTACAAATCATGGCGGTCATCAAACTGCAAATATCCTCTACACATTCAGGCAACCTTTCAGCAAAAATCCCGCTTCGTTCTCAGGCCTGGCAGGAGGCCCTACCCACTGTCTTTCATATAGAGGCGAGAAATCTAGAAATAGTCAATCGCCAGGACGATCCCTGCGCCGGCCATCAGGGACTGTCGCTCGAGCCTTGTAGGCATATCCGGGGCCGGGTGTCTCTTGTAGAGGTCCAACATCGTTTGGACAATCAACTCGTCATGTGCATTCCCTCGGCGCATGTTTTCTGCAGCATTTGCGGCGCTCTTGTGAATCACGACGGAGTTGATGGGCACATGGGTAAGGGTCCGTCCCTTGAGGCACTCCAGCAGAAAATCCCAGTCTTCATAAATTGCCATCTGGTTGTCGTGCTTCACTGCGGCCACCACGTCCTGCCGGTAAACCAGGCAACTATTGGGTATGCGGTTGCGAACGAATACGCTGGAGCGCGTAACACCTGAAATGTCGATTCGATCTATTGACAGTCGCTGCGGCGGGGATAGTGTTCGGTCCTCATGACAGACCTTGAAATCACAAAATAACAGTTCGGGTGAGCTGTTTTCTATGTGGTTGGCGAGCGACTGCAGATGCTCTTTTTCGAGCGTGTCGTCGTCGTCCAGGAACAGCACGTATTTTGATTTGCTGATTGCCAGGCCCATGTTTCGGCTCTCGGCCGGCCCGGCAATCCCGTTGCGAAGGATAAAAACGTAGCGACCTTGCAGAGGCTGCAGTTCTGCATAGGGTGGTATGTAACTGCTGGCATCGTCCACGACGATGACCGTGAAGTTGCTGTAGGTCTGATCAATGAGAGACTGCAGAGTGTGACGCAGCAACTCCGGGCGGTTGTGGGTTGGGACAATGACGGTGAACAATATGGCGTCCTTTCGTAGATGCACTTGGAATCAAGACAGCAAGAAATACCGGCTTCAGTGCTGTGGAATTCTATTTAAGACCAGTAGTGACCCTGGATTCTTCATCGTCTCGGTCAGCAAAAGGGGCTAGAAGCATCGTTGAGCCTCTTGTTTGACAGACGCTAATGGCGCTAAGTGTACTAGCGGAACTGATTTGGCATCCCATCAAAGCTAACTGCCCCACCGACAGAGCAGCATCCTTCGACTGTTCGACTGTTGAACAGTCGAAGGATGAATAAATCCAACTAAACCAGCGTTTCCTAGGTTCACTGATTTTGCCTTCATTACGCTGCCGGCTCAGGTCCTCCTCCCCGGCCCTTCCCCCGGAGGGGGAAATGAGTGGAACCCTCTCCCTTCTGTGGCGGGCAGGGTGAGGGAACTCTGTGGTAAACCAAATCTGTTTCGCGGCCCTACTTATAACCGTTCTCCTTAGAACGGTACGTCGTCGTCGTCGATCGCGGCGAAGTTGCCCGGTTCGGCGCCCACGGGTGCGGCGCCGGTTGGGGGCGCGTCGGCGCGAACCACGGATTCCCGCAGATTGGCGACCAGTTTCTCCAGAGCCTGGCCCGAACGCTTGCCGGAGATGATTTCGGCCGGCGTGCTGCGGTCGCTGGGGTCGAAGAACTGATTGATCCTCATGCTCACGTAGATCTTGCCTTCCCACTCGCGTTCCTCGCGCTGCAACAATACGCCTATGGCCTTGTTCAACAGCTCCGGAAAGACCTGCGCCTCGGTCGGCGCCCACGTGCCGGTGGAGGCATTCCATTCGTCCGCGAGGGCGGCGACGGAATCGACCTTCTTCACTTCCAGGCAGGCCATCAGGGCTGAGAGCAGGCTGTAGGGATATTCGATCTTCTCGCCGTTGGCGCGCGCGACCCAGAGCGTCAGATAGCGCGCCATGCGCCCGTCATCCGCCTCGAAGGTGAATTCGATGCCGCGGGTACCGGTCTTGGCGGTGCGCTCCTTGGCCTGGGTGAGTCGGCCGATATAGGCGCCGGAGGTTTCGATCTTGCCGCCGGAGTTGGATTCGGGCTGGACGGCGAGCTGGTCGTCGCGGGTATAGGAGGTCATGGCGATCTCTTTTGGGTTGAACAAATTTGAAATGCGTTGAACGCGGCGGGGACACCGCTCCTGGTGCCATTGTTACACGGTAGGTGCTCTCAAGTCGTTCACCGGGCGGACTGACGTGCCCGTTCGCTCAAAGAAAAAGCTGCAATAACTCGTTGAGGAAGCGCCGGCCTGTCAGGCTGGGTCGGATGTTGTGCAGATCCCTCAAGAGCAGCCCGCGCCGCTGCGCCGCAGCCAAACCGGGTTCGGCAGCGGCGATGGACAGGCCGGTGCGCGCCAGGAACAACGGAGCATCGAAGCCTTCGTTCAGGCGCAGGGCATTCATCATGAATTCAAACACGCGGTCGTCCCGGCTCAGGCAACGGGTTTCCGCGAGGTGGCTGGCGTGGTCGGTGGTGGGCTTGGCCAATACGGCATCCATATAAGCCGTGGGGTGCTTCTGGCGTGCCTGGCGCTCGATGCGATCCGGGAAGGAGAGCTTGCCGTGGGCGCCGGCACCCAGGCCCAGGTAATCGCCGAAGGTCCAGTAGTTGAGGTTGTGCCGGCAGCGCTGCCCCGGCCGAGCATAGGCCGAGGTTTCGTAATGCTCGAAGCCGGCTGCACTGAGCAAGGCTTCCGTCTGCTCCTGCATGTCGGCGGCAAGATCGTCGTCTGGCAGGGGAGGGGGTGCCGCCGCGAACGGGGTGTTGGGTTCCAGGGTGAGGTGGTAGGCGGACAGATGCTGCGTCCCAAGGCCGATGGCCACTTCCAGATCGGCGCGCGCCTGCTCCAGGCTCTGGCCGGGCAGGGCATACATCAGGTCGAGGTTGACCGTCTCGAACAGGCTCATCGCGGCCTCGGCCGCCATGTGAGCTTCGCGCTCGTCGTGGATGCGGCCCAGCGCCTTCAGGTGGCCCGGATTGAAGCTCTGGATGCCCAGGGACAG
>CAISDD010000191.1 GCA_903883985.1 uncultured Pseudomonadota bacterium
CCGACTGAACCTGACCGCACGCGCCGACACCGCGCTGCCGCCGACCCTCAACGCGGCCCTGCTCGAACAACTCGGCGCCCTGTCGGCGGGCACCCGCTCTGCCTTTCCCGATGCCTGCGGCCTATCCGTGGCCGAGATCCTGCGCTGGCCCGGCATGCTGGGCGAGAACGGCGTGGATGGCGAGGCCCTGCAAGCTGGCACGCTGGCACTGCTCGATCGCGCCCTGGGACCTTTCAACGCCAGCCGCGCCCGCGAGGGCAACAAACTGAAAGCCCTACTCCTGGACCGCGTGCAAGCCATGCGCGGGCATGTCGCCCGCATCCGTCCGCGCACCCCAGAAATCGTCGCCGCCTATCGGGAAAAGCTGAGCCGCCGCCTGACGGAACTGCTGCCGAATCTGGCCGGCACCCCGGACTACGACCGCCTCCATCAGGAAGTCGCCCTGTTCGCGCAGAAGATCGACGTGGACGAAGAGCTCGACCGCCTGCTCACCCATCTGGGCGAAGTAGAGCGCGTGCTGGAAAATGGCGGCGCAGCGGGTAAGCGCCTGGATTTCCTGATGCAGGAACTCAACCGTGAAGCCAACACCCTGGGCTCCAAATCGGTCTCCCTGGAACTCACGCAGACATCGGTCGAATTGAAAGTGTTGACCGACCAGATGCGCGAACAAATCCAGAACATCGAGTAGCCTCATTCCAGCGTCCCCATGCACGCCGCCCCCATGCTCCTCCTCTCCGCCTTGTTCTGCGGCTGCGCCAGTCAGCATATCCAGCATAAGGACGGAAGCAACAGCGCGCGCACGGATTCCGTAACCAACCTCGCCAAGAGTGATGTCGATACCACCAGCGAAGTGGCGCAGCGCGAGGCTCTCAAAAGCCTCAAGTTGCTAACCGAGAAGCTATACCGGCGCAATCCCCAGGAATACCGCAAGGCTGGACTGGACTCGGCCGATACGGCGACCGCGCGCCTGTTCGACGAGTTACCGAAGTGGCCGCAATCGCCGCTCATCAAACTGGACTGGGAGGGGAGTTTCAAGCTCAGCTTTCTCGAGGGTTTCAGTGGCGACAGGGTCTATGCCTTCATGAGCGCGCTCACCTGCATGGTGATGGCCTCGTATGAAAACAAGAGCCAGTTCTTCGTCAGCGACACCCTCTCCGCGCAGAAGCTTTACAACAGCGCCCGCAACGTCGAGGTCGCGGTCTGGAAGCTGTCCAATGCCAGACTGCCATCCGGTGCGAAAGTCCTGGTCAGCAACACCCTCGACGGCGAAGCGCCCAACCTGAGTTTCGAGCGCGAGTTTGGTAAACTCATCGCAGATCAGGATCTGCTCGCCCTGCTCATCGAGGATCACAGTAATCGCGCTATCAGCCACGTCTTGCAAAGCGTCGCCTCCTTCGCCTTTCTGCCGATATGAGCCCCGCCGCCCAACCCCAACCACCGGTAACTACTCAATAAGGCACGGCAACCCTATCGACTGCGTGACGAGACCTATCGCGACTTCACCGGTGGCAAACGCCCTCTCAAGAAGCACGCTTCAAGCTGTTGCCTCAAAAAGAAATCATCGCGGCAGCGCCGGCTTCCGGCCGGCTGTTTTCAAAGACGCAGGCAAGGATGCCTGCGCTACAGGGACTCGCCAGTGCTTCTTCAACCTGCCTGGGTGAGTTACATCACTACCCCGCGTGAACGGGCGCAGACCGCACTATGCCGTGACTTATTGAGTAGTTACAACCACCACACCTAACCTCGCGCCACTGGTGAGCGACGGGGGGGGGAACGTGGAACCGTTTCAGGCATACGGCGGAATTAACGGCATTCCGCCTGCAAGTCCACCAACCACGCGCCGCCACATCAGCCTGTCATACGCCGGTCACACGCCCCGGCTAACATGCGGGAATTTCTTCAGGACACGAATATGGATCTGATACTTTGGCGCCATGCCGACGCGCAGGACGGCGAGCAGGACATGGCACGGCCCTTGACCAACAAGGGCCGCAAGCAGGCCGAACGCATGGCGGACTGGCTGCACGGGCATCTGCCCAAGGGTACGCGCATCCTGGTTAGCCCGGCGCAACGCACCCGAGAAACCGCCGACGCACTGGGGCTGGCCTATGAGGTGGAGGCAAACCTGGCGCCGGGCGGCGATGCCGCGCACCTCCTGGCCGCAGCGGGCTGGCCCGAGGCCTCCGGCGCCGTGCTCGTGGTCGGACATCAACCCACGCTGGGTGAAGTGGCCAGCCTGTTGTTGTTCGGCGAGAGCAGCACCTTGAGCATCAAGAAAGGTGGCGTGATCTGGGTGACCAACCGGGTACGGGGCGAAAATCCACAAACCGTCATCAAGGCGGCGATGACCGCAGAGATGCTGTAACCCCCTGGATCAGTCTATCCCCAACTGCTCGACCCAGGTGAGAGCGCGCAGGTGGGCTTCGTTGACCGTCTCGGCACTCAGCATGAGGACACTACAGAGGTTCTCGATGTGTGCCAGTTCACCGCCCTCCACCGACACCGCCAGCGCCAAAAACGGTCCATAGATGCCACGGCGACGCAGCAGGGCATCGGCAAATGTCTCTGGAAGCACCACCCGGTCGAGCAATTGCTCCATGGTGATTTCCAGGAGGGCGGGCAGAAGAGAGAAGACGCCGACGATGAACAAGTTGTCCTGGTCGCTGCGCGACAGGCACTCCTGGCCCAGCAACTCACATAACCGCCCGCGCGTGATCGCGGTGCGCGCCAGCGTGGGGGACGTGGGCCCGGTGCCGGCGGTAACCAGCAACAAGGAGAGCCAGCGGTAGAGCGGCTGCATGCCGAGGATGCTGACGGCGTGTCGGATCGATTGCACCTCGCAGGACAGACCGAAGCCAGCCGAATTGATATAGCGCAGCAACTTGAAGGTGAGCGCCACATCTTTCTTGAACAGGAGCTCCAATTGCTCGACGCCGGCGTCATTGCGCACCCTTTCCATGAGTTGCAGGACGGTGGCATGGGTAGGATTGATGACGCGGGTGACGATATTCTCCGGCCGCGCGAAGTAGTACCCCTGGAAGTAGTCAAAATCGAGGGCGCGACAATGGCGGAACTGCTCAGGGGTTTCCACCTTTTCCGCCACCAGCTTGACCGGATACTTGCGGATGCACCGTACCAGTTTGGCCAACTCCTCCGGTGTATGCATCAACACGTCCAACTTGACGTAGGTCGCCAGCGGCAGAAGCGGCTCGGACTCCGGTAGATACTGAAAATCGTCGAGCGCGAAGCGGTAACCGATTTTCTTGAGTTCTTGCAGGCGTTCCAGTATCTCAGGCGTGACCCGCACGGTCTCCAGCACCTCGATCACCACGTTTTCCGGCGGCAGCAGGGTAGAGAAACTGCTCATCAACATGGGGGTTTCCATGTTGACGAAGGCTAGTTTGCCTCTGAGCAGCCATTCCGTGCCCATGTTGCACAGGGTATTGGAAATGACCGAGACGCCGGCATCCACATCCGTATCGACCTGTGCGCTCCGGGCATGGGCCGAGTGGCGGAACAACAGTTCGTAGGCAATCAGCCGATGCTCTCCATCGACGATGGGTTGCCGGGCGATGTAGGCTTGGTTGCTCATGCGTGGTTGCCCACCTCACCCTTGAGTGAACAGACTCATGGGGGTGTCCGCGCCGACGTTGGAGAGCAATTCCTCCATATCCAGCACCAGCACGATGGAACCGTCGCCGGAAAGGGTGGCGCCGGCGATGCCGCGCGGCTTGATATCAGACAGGGGCTTGATGACCACGTCGTCGCGCCCGACAAAGCCATCGACCGCGAGTATGAATGTGGTCTCGGCCGCATGCATGAGTACGCCGAAAGCCGGCGAATGCTTCGATTCCCAGCCTATCATCCGCGCGAGACTGCGGATCGGCAGGACTTCGTCACGCACCACCATGGTTGCGCGCCCGGAAACACGCTGCACTTCCTTCAGCTTGAGAGGAATGATTTCCCGCACCATCGACAGCGGCACGGCGAACGACTGGTTGTTGAGGCGAACCACCAGCACCGGCAGGATTGCCAGGGTGAGCGGCAGAGAAATGGTGAAGGTGCTGCCTTGCCCAGGCACGGAGATCACGTCGATCTTGCCGTTCAACTTGTTGATGTTGGTCTTCACCACGTCCATGCCGACGCCGCGCCCCGAGACGCTGGAAATCTCGTCCTTGGTGGAGAAGCCGGGCAGGAACACCAGATGCAGGCTCTGGCGGTCGTCCATGCCATTGGCGAACTCGGCGTCGATCACGCCTTTCTCCACCGCCTTGCGCCGCAGGATGTCCGGACGCATGCCGCGGCCGTCGTCGGAAATTTCGATGTAGATATGGTCACCCATCTGACTCGCCGACAGCGTGACGATGGCCTTGGGCGACTTGTGTGCGGCCAGGCGCTCCTCCGCACTCTCGATGCCGTGATCCACTGCATTGCGCACCAGGTGGACCAGGGGATCGTTGAGATCCTCGATCATGGTCTTGTCGAGCTCGGTTTCTTCCCCGGACAACACCAGTTCCACATCTTTGCCCAGTTGCCGCGCCAGGTCGCGCGCCAGTCGGGGATATTTCTGGAACAAGCGGCCGATGGGCTGCATGCGCGTCTTCATGACCGCGTTTTGCAGGTCGGAGACCAGCAGATCTAGCTGGCTGACGGCGACATCCAGCGCCTTCAGCGTCTCCTGGTCGATCTTGCCGTGCACGATCTGAGACTTCAAGTTGGAGATGCGGTTCTTGGTCAGGCCGATCTCGCCCGAGAGATTGAGCACCTGGTCCAGCCGCACCGTGTCGATACGGATGGTGGTCTCCTTCTGCAGGTTCTGCGCAGGCTGCGCGCCGCGCGAGCCAGTCGGTAGGTCCTGCACTGGATCGGCCGTATGAGCAGGAGCAGGTGCGGAGTAATCGGCAGGCGCACTGTACGCGGGATGCACCAAGGGACGAGCCGCCTCGATCACGGAAGCGAGTGGCGTGGCAACGGGAGCTGGAGCGGGCGGCGCGACAACGGGTTGCGGCATGGGCGCACCGGTCAACACGGCATGCAGCGCTTCCCAGTTTATGTCATCCGCAGCGGCGGGCTCGAAGGATGCCGCGACTGGTTCGGGCAACTCCGCCTTTGCGGGAGGGTGAGGGCGAGCGGGTGCGCGGCCAGGCGCGGCGGAGAACTGCCCGTGCAAGGCGGCCTCCAATTGATCGATCAGGGCGGGTGACGCTGCTTTGGGCTGTATGGACTGGGAAAGGTCGCCAAACATTTCGCGCACACTTCCGGTCGCCGCCATGATGATGTCCATCAACTCCGGTGAGAGCGTGAGTTCGGCGTTACGCAGCTTGTCGAACAGGTTCTCCGTGCGGTGGCACAGCGCCACCAGATTGTCGGCATTGAGAAAACCCGCCCCCCCCTTGATGGTGTGGAAGCCGCGAAAGATGTCGTTGAGCATCTCCTTGTCGCCAGGCCGTTTCTCCAGATCCATCAGCTTGTTGTCCACCTGAGACAACAACTCCCCGGCCTCCATGAGGAAGTCCTGCAACAACTCTTCCATTCCGGCGAAGTCACTCATCTTTCTCTCCTCATGCACGAACCGTCATTCCCGCGCAGGCGGGAAACCAGTTCGTTCGTCCGACCGCTGTTGAAAAAGCAATCAGATGGTGTAACTGGATTCCCGCTATATCGGGAATGACGGCGTTGTGCTGTTTCGAAGGCCTCATGCTCAAAATCCCAAGCTCTCCAGCAAGTCGTCGACCTGCTCCTGGCTGGTCGCCACGTCATTGCGACCGGTCGCATTGATTACCGGACCATTGAGCAGAGCGGGAGCCACGCCCTGGAGTACCTCTTCCGGGGTCGTCTCGATCAGCAGCGAGAGCAATTGGGTCTCCAGGTTCTGCGCGGCTTCCAGGATGCGCTTGATGACCTGGCCGGTGAGATCCTGGAAATCCTGCGCCATGATGATTTCCATCAACTGCGTATTGGTGGAATCGCACTGGGCTGGAGCCTCCTTCAGATATGTGCGGGTGTCGCGCACCAGCGCCTTGAATTCCTCCACGCCCAACTGCTTGTCGAACAATCGATCCCACTTGCCGGCCAAGTCACGGGCACCGCTGCCCATCTTCTCCTGGATCGGTTGCGCGATCTCCGCCGCATTGAGTGTGCGTTCCGCAGCCTGCGCGGTCATGGCCGCGATGTAGTTGAGGCGATCGCGGTTATTCGGCAGTTCCTGGGCCATCTGCCCCAGCGCCTTGTCGTAGCCTAGTTCGCGCAGCAGATTGTGCAGGCCACGCGTCATCTGGCCCAGTTGCGAGAACACGCGCTCGGGGCAGGTTCCTTCCTGGCCCTCGGCGCCATCGCGCGCCACGGCCTGAGCAATGCTATCGAACAGGCTTTCCAGATCCGGCGTGTCGACGGACTCTGCCCTGGGGGCCGGTTTTTCCGGCTCGGGCTGGGGGGGGTAGGCGATACTGTCGAACAGGGCTTCCAGTTCCGGGTTGTCGTCGCTCATTTTGATTCCTTTAGTCGGCCCGGGTCACATGCCGTATTTATCGAAAATCTTGCCCAACTTCTCTTCCAGCGTGCCGGCGGTGAAGGGCTTGACGATGTAGCCAGAAGCGCCGCTTTTTGCCGCCTCGATGATGTTTTCCTTCCTCGCCTCGGCGGTGATCATCAGCACCGGCAGGTGTTTCAAGCTGGGATCCGCGCGGATCACCTTGAGCAGTTCGATCCCCGTCATGTTGGGCATATTCCAGTCGGTGATGACAAACTGAAAGTTATTGCCCCTGAGCCGCTGCATGGCGACAACGCCATCCTCGGCCTCATCCACATTGGTGTAGCCCAGTTCCTTCAACAGATTGCGCACGATCCTGCGCATGGTGGAGAAATCGTCCACTACCAGGATTTTGAGATTCTTGTCTGCCATGGGTTGTCCTCGTTATGGGATAGCCGCCCGATTCTAGCGTTTCAGGAAAGCCATCAAGGTATCTGCCAATACTGCCGGGTCGAACTTGGCCACATAGGCATCTACGCCGACGCGCTGCCCCATGGTGCGATTGGCTTCAGAAGACAGCGAGGAATGCATGATCACCGGAATTCCGGCAAAGCGGTTGTCCGACTTGATGTTGCGGGTGAGTACATAGCCATCCATTTCGGGCATTTCCGCATCCACCAGGATGAGTTGGATCCGATCTTGCAGGCTGACATGTTCGGTGGCTGCACGTTTGGCCATGTTCACCAGCTTGTCCCAGGCATCCAGTCCGTCGCTGGCCTGGATGTACTTCACGCCGATCTTGTCCAGCACGGAGACGATTTCTTTGCGCGCCACGATCGAGTCGTCGGCGAAAAAGACCGTTACCTCGCGCGAGGAGTCAACGCGAGGCAGTTCCGGCACCGGCTTTTCGCCCAGGACTTCCACCAGCACGCGCTCCACGTCGAGGATGGAGACGAGACGACCATCGTCCAGTTCGGTGATGGCGGTGATCATGCCCTCCTGGCCAGCGAGCATGTTTTCCGGCGGTTTCACCTTGTCCCAATCGACCCGGATAATGCGATCCACGCTATCCACCAGGAACCCCTGGGTATGGCGCGAGAACTCGGTGACGATCATG
Source organism: uncultured Pseudomonadota bacterium (assembly GCA_903883985.1). Classification (GTDB taxonomy): domain Bacteria; phylum Pseudomonadota; class Gammaproteobacteria; order Burkholderiales; family Thiobacillaceae; genus PFJX01. The sequence goes on from CAISDD010000191.1 coordinate 7,587, forward strand.
GTTTCGCCTATACCCTGGGGCGCACCTTCCAGCTTGATGAAATACGCCAGGGTGATGACCGGAATGATGCTGCCCCGCAGGGAGATCACACCTTCCACGCCGGCCGGCATGTTGGGTGTGAGGGTGATGGCGGGCGTCGGCGACACCTCGCGTACCTTGAACACATTGATGCCGAAGGTTTCGTGCGTTCCCAGGGAGAACAGCAACAATTCCATCTTGTTCGAGCCAGCGAGCTTGGTGCGGGCATCGATGGCATCGAGGAGCTTGTTCGGTTCCAGCGGATTCATGAGCGTCTTCCCGTGTTATTTGATCAGCCGGCTCAACACCTCGGCCAGGCGGTGTGGTTCGAACTTGGGCACATATTCATCCACGCCCACGGAGATGCCCAACTGCCGATTGGCATCGGAAGACAAGGAGGAATGCATCAGCACCGGAATTCCGGTGAAACGCGGGTCAGACTTGATGTTCTTGGTCAGGACATACCCGTCCATTTCAGGCATTTCCACGTCGGTCAAGACGATCTGGACGAAATCCGACACCGGCCGCCCCGCCATCTCCGCCTGCGCGGCAATGCGGCGCAATTCATCCCAGCCCTGGCGGCCGTTCATGGAACCGATGCCTTGTATTCCCAGTGCTTCCAGTGTGCGTTCGATCTGCTTCCTCGCCACAGAGGAATCGTCGGCGAAAAAAACGGTGCGGTTGGGTTTGTCGATCGGCTTGAGACTGGCGAAAAGATGGCTGTCGTCTATCTGGATGGTGTCGGCCAGAATCTTTTCCACGTCCAGCATCATCACCAGGCGACGATCCTTGAGCTCGGTCACCGCCGTCACCAAGCCACCCATCTGCGCCGTGAGCATGGACGGCGGCACCTTCATCTCGGACCAGTCCAGGCGCAGGATGGTATCCACCTCGCCAACCAGAAAGCCCTGCGTATGGCCGTTGTATTCCGTGACGATCATGATCGCCGATGGCGCTTCGGTGGTAATGCCGATATAGCGCGCCAGATCCACCACCGGCACCAGCACGCCGCGCAGTGAAACCATGCCCTCCACCGCCGTCGGCATGTCCGGCGCCCGAGTAATCTCGGGAATCCGCATCACTTCGCGCACCTTGAACACGTTGATGCCGAAGGTCTCCTTGCGCCGGGTGTTCGTATCCGTACCCAGTGTGAACAGCAGGATTTCCAGCTTGTTCGCTCCCGCCAGCTTGGTGCGTGCGTCGATGCGTCTCAATAGATCCGACATGGCAACCTCTTCCAATATTCGGCCAGCCCCCACGGACATGGCAAGTGTGGGTATCGGCAGTCGCCGGAAAAACTTTAGCCACAGTGAATTACACTGCGCCGCATCCAGTGCATGAGAGCCCACCATGAGCGATACACCCTTCGCCTACCAGGCCCACGACACCCTGTTTGGCGCCCTGCTCGCCGCTGCGGGCCGCTTCGGCCGCAGCACACCCCGCTGGGAAGACATGAAGCCTGGCAGCTATTCCTACGCCGACCTCATCAAGATGGCCCTCGCCCTCGGCCGCCTCAGTTGCAAGCTTACCTCACCGGGCGAACATGTCGGCGTACTGATGCCCAATATGGCCACCTCGGTGGCGCTGTTGATCGGCCTATCCGCGTTTCGCCGCATTCCCTGCATGCTCAACTACACGGCAGGCACGGACGGCATGGAGAATGCCTGCCGCGCCGCAGGCGTGCGCACCCTCCTCACCTCGCGCCTGTTCCTGGACAAGGCGGAACTGAAGGAACAGGTGGAGGCGCTGCGCGGCGTTCGTCTGGTCTACCTGGAAGACCTGCGCCGCCGCTTCGGCCTGGCCGACAAGCTCTGGCTGATCGCCTGGGCCCAGCACTTCCCGCGACTGGCCGTCCCCAAAGGCGACCCGGAGGCGCCTGCCGTGGTGATGTTTACCTCCGGCTCGGAGGGCAAGCCCAAGGGCGTGGTGTTATCGCACCGCGCCCTGCTTGCCAACGTGGCACAGGTAAGGCACCTCTTCCCGTTTGGTCCGGGCGACACCATTTTCAACGCCCTCCCCATCTTTCATTCCTTCGGCCTCACCGCCGGCACCCTGATTGCCCTGGTAAGCGGCGCCCGCCTGGTGATCTACACGAGCCCGCTGCACTTCAAGAACATCCCGGAACTGGTGCGCAGCAAGAGGTGCAGCATCATGTTCGGCACCAGCACCTTCCTGCATCACTACGCCCGCCATGCCGGGGCGGGCGACTTCAAGACCATGAAGATCGTCGTCGCCGGCGCCGAGCGGCTCGCCGACAGCGTACGCCAGACCTGGCGGGATCAGTATGGCATCGAGATCATGGAAGGCTATGGCGCCACGGAAACCGCACCGGTGCTGGCGGTGAACTATCCCGGCCACCACCGCGCAGGCACGGTGGGACAACTGCTTCCCGGCATCGAAGCCCGAATCATCCCCGTGCCTGGCATCGACCGGGGCGGCGAGTTGCATGTGCGAGGCCCCAACCTCATGTCTGGCTACTACCGCTTCGGCACGCCCGCGCTGCTGGAGCCGCCGTCTTCCGAAGCCGGCCCTGGCTGGCACGACACCGGCGATGTGGCCGAATTCGACGAAGATGGCTACCTGACCATCCTGGGACGCCTGAAACGCTTTGCCAAGGTGGCCGGCGAAATGGTGTCGCTGGAAATCGTGGAAAGCATCGCACGAACTGCCTCGCCGGAAGCCCAGCACGCTGCCAGCAGTGCCAGCGACCCCGCGCGCGGCGAAGCCATCATCCTCTTCACCACCGACACCACGCTTACCCGCGAGCAACTTTCCACCGCAGCCAAAGCACTCGGCTATCCAGAGATCGCCGTCCCGCGCAGCATCCGGGTAGTCGAACAACTTCCCCTGCTGGGTACCGGCAAGGTGGATTACCCGCGCCTCAAGGAGGAAGCACTGGCACCTTGAAAGCCAAATCGCGAAAATGGGCCAGGGTCGATTTATTATTGAATTACTCCGGACCCTTTAAATAAGTGGGATATCCAGCTAATTACGGTTAAGCCTGCCCCAGCCGGTGAATCCGAGCGAACCCGGCAATGTGGGCTGCGTTAATCTACTTTCCCTGTTGCGCCAGAGGGTGCAGAAGATTTCCGACAAGACCGCGCACCTGGCAAACGACCTGGGCGAACAAAATCAGGGCCTGTCGGAAAATGTCATGAGTCTCAAATCCAGCCGTGACAAGAATGAGATCCTGCGCCTTCTGAGCACCGTGGTGGCACAGGCGGGAAGTATTCACAGCACCGTCGAGTCCAGCCATCAGGAACTCCTGGAAACCAGGCGATCGCTCGGCGTCATGCAGGTGGAACCGGCGGAGACCCGGCAGTTGCTGAACGAGGACGCGCTGACCGGTGCCATCAACCGGCGTGGGCTGGATCAGACCCTGTCGCGCGAGATCGCCCGCTCACACGTAGCAACGCGCGCTTTAGCCTGGCGATGCTGGACCGGGACCTTTTCAAGAAGGTCAACGACCTCCATGGCCACGAGG
>CAISDD010000192.1 GCA_903883985.1 uncultured Pseudomonadota bacterium
AAGTCGGCGATGTCGGAGGTCTTTGATCCCTCACCCCGGACCTCTCCCGGAGGGGGAGGGAGAACGGCTTGTTCGCAGGCGAACATCGTGCCGGTGCGGCCGAAACCGACGGCGATCTCGTCGGCGATCAGATGTATCTGGTAGCGGTCGCAGAGTGCTCTCGCCCGTGCGAGGTAAATCGGCGGATACATGGCCATGCCAGCCGCGCCCTGGACCAAGGGCTCCAGGATCAGCGCCGCCGTGGTGTCCGCGTGTTCGGCCAGATAGGCTTCCAGATCGGTGCAAGCACGCAAGGCGTAGGCATCGGCCGATTCACCGGCCTGGCTCAAACGCGAATCCGGGCTCATCACCTGGTGACTCAAGCGCAGCAGCGGCGCGTAAGTGTCCTTGAACAGGGCCACGTCGGTGACCGACAAGGCGCCCAGGGTCTCGCCGTGGTAACCATTCTTGAGCGAAACGAAGCCGGTTTTCCCTGCGCGGCCGTGGTTGCGCCAGTAGTGGAAGCTCATCTTCAGGGCGATCTCGGTGGCGGACGCGCCGTCGGAGCCGTAGAAGGCGTGGCCCAGGCCGGTGAGCTGGGCAAGGCGTTCCGACAGTTCCACCACCGGGGCGTGGGTACAGCCGGCCAGCATCACATGTTCGATGCGCGACAACTGGTCGATCAGGGCGGCGTTGATGCGCGGGTTGGCGTGACCGAAGAGGTTGACCCACCAGGAAGAGGTGGCGTCGAAGTAGCGCCGCCCGTCGGGGTCGATCAGCCAGGGCCCTTCGCCGCGCGCAATCGCTAGAGGCGGCGTGCGCTCCAGATGCTTCATCTGGGTGCAAGGGTGCCAGACGCAGGCGAGGGTGCGCTTAAGCCAGTCGGCTTGGGTCATGTGGATACTCGTTATTCCCGCGTGGGATGTGCGCAAGTAAGAGAAAAGTTCAAGGTCAGGAGCGAGGCTTTATCGCGCAGCGCCTGGTTGACATCAGGGTTGGGTGGCACCGGCAGTTTGCTAGACAGTTGAGTGGCGGCAACGTACAGTAACACGTACATATTTGGAGCTCCAACATGGATGCAATGTCCTACACTGCCGTCCGCGCCAACCTCGCCAGCGCCATGGACCGGGTTTGCAACGATCACGAGGCCCTGATTATTACCCGCAACGGCCAGCAGGCCGTGGTGATGCTCTCGCTTGATGACTTCAAGGCTCTTGAGGAAACGGCTTATCTGTTGCGCACGCCCGCCAACGCCAGTCGCCTTCTCTCGGCAACCGCACAACTGAACACCGGCAAAGGCGTTGAGCGGAAGCTGGCCAAGTGAAGCTGATTTTCGCCGCCGAGGCATGGGATGATTACCTCTACTGGCATGAGCAAGACAAGCGCATGGTCGAACGAATCAACCAGTTGATTCATGAGATTCAACGCGAACCTTTCACCGGCGTAGGTAAACCAGAGGCGTTGAAGCACGCACTATCAGGCTACTGGTCACGCCGCATAACGGACGAGCACCGCATGGTTTATCGCGTTGAGGGGGGGGATCTGCTGATTGCTCAGTTGCATTTTCACTATTGATAAGTAAGTCTGCGAAACGGATTTTGTTTACCACCGGGCACCCTCACCCTGCCCTCTCCCGATGGGAGAGAGTTCCACTTCCCCCTCCGGGGGAAGGGCCGGGGATGAGGGACTGCGCCGCCAGCTTAATGAAGGCAAAATGAGTTACGCGCCATTACTTACCACGAGAAACCGTGGATGTTGGGCTTCCTGCCGTCAGCCCAAGCTACGCTTGCTCATCACGATTCCATACGATCGACCTTACCGTAGCGAGATTCA
>CAISDD010000193.1 GCA_903883985.1 uncultured Pseudomonadota bacterium
CCACGAGGCTCATGCCGGTCAGGACCTACAGGGGTAGGAGCGGGCTTGCCCGCGATGACCTTGCAAGCCCGGCGACGCTTGCATTCGCCGGCAAGCCGGCTGCCACGAGGCTCATGCCGATCAGGACCTACAGGGGTAGGAGCGGGCTTGCCCGCGATGACCTTGCAAGCCCGGCGACGCTTGCATTCGCCGGCAAGCCGGCTGCCACGAGGTATCGAGATACCGTGAAAGTAAACAATGAGCGTCGCACCACGGAAGCGGACAGCGTCGATAGACACCACTGAGGCGGCTCATACCAGCCTTGGCACCCGCGCGGAAAATCCGGCAGGCACCCGCCGGTCACAGACTCTTGAGCAAGTCCTGAGCGTCGTCCAGTTCCGGCGATTTACGACCATAGGAGATGGCGGCATCCAGTTCCCGTTTCGCCTCCGGTTTCTTGCCCGCACGCGCCAGCGCGACACCCAAGTGATAACGGATCAAGGCATCTCTGGGCGCCTTGGCGGATGCCCTGCCCAGCAATTCGATGGCGCGAGGCAATTGATTCTGCCCTACCAGTATCCAACCCAGCGTGTCCTGCAAACTGGGTTGGTTGGGGCTAAGGATGTAGGCTTTTTCGGCCGTAACCAGGGAGCGGGGGTCCTTCTCTCGCTGGTATAGGGTAGCCAGGTTGTTCAACACGATGATGTCGTTAGGGTTCGCTTTCAGGAGTTCCTCGTAGAGTGAGGTGGCCTCCTGGTCGCGATTGGAGAGCATGTAGAACTCGGCCGCATAGATTCTCACCGACCGATCTTCGGGGTGCTGAGCGATCCAGGCGGACAGTTGCCGATCCGCAGACTTGGTGTCGCCTGCCTCGAAGCGAGCACGGTGCAACTTCATCAGATCGGCCGCTCCCCCCCCCTTGGCCAAGGCTTCCTGATAAGCCTTGATGGCCTGGGGATAGCGCTTCTGTGACAACAGGATATCCCCCTCGCGATCGAAGCCGAGCGGCGATCCGGGCTGCTGGCGCTGTATCTGTTGGGCGATGTTGAGGGCGGCTGCGGGCTTGTTGTCGGCCACCTCCAGGCGTATCAGTGCATCCTGGGTCCGAAGAGAGTCCGGCCCGAGCCGGAGGGCAGTACTCAAACTGTCGCGCGCAGCCGTGGTGTTCGCGACCTGCGCACCGGCCAGCAACCGATAGGCATCCGGTGATTGTGGCGATAGCCGGATCAAACGCGTGTAGGTGGTGATGGCTGCTTCGCTGTCGCCCGTGGCCAGTTGCGTCGCGCCCAGCAGATCGAGCGCGGCTAGATTTTCCGGATTCGCGTTGACCACTTGCCTTGCCAGAGCCAGCGCCTTGGCGTTCTCCTTGACCGCCAGGTAATGACGAACGATGGCTTCCGCATAGATCGGGAGCGCTTTGGGATCGGCCTTGCCTGCCTTCTCCAGCCAGTCCGCGTAGCCCCGTTCGTTGTTTTCCGCTGCGGCCAGGTCCGCCAGCGCCAGCATCACCTTCACGTTGTCCTTGTCCACGGCCAGAATGGTCTCGAAACGCTTGCGGGCTGCCTCGGGCCGATTGTCCTGCTTGTCCATGCGAGCGAGATTCAAGGCTGCCGCAAAGAATCCGGGCTGGATGGCGAGGGCCTGTTCGAACTCCCTGCGGGCCCCGGCCCTATCCTGTTTACCCAACAGGGCGCCGGCTCTAAGGTTGTGGGTAACCGGGTTGTTGGGCAGCTTTTTTTCCAGGCCGGCAATCGCCTGGAGTGCCAGGTCGTATTGCTTAAGTTGCATACGCAACATGACCAGAGCCAGATCCGCTTTGCCGGGTTTGTTGCTCAGCTTGGTGGCTGATTCAAGAGCCACCTGCGCCGCGCCGGCGTTCCCCATGGCTAGTTGGCCGGTTGCCTGGCTGGTCTTGATGTCGGCACTTTCCGGATTCAAGGAGGAGGCCCTATCCAGGTAGTCCATGGCCTTGTTGTAGTCCTTGGCCTGGAGATAGGCCTCACCCGCCAAGGCGAGCAGCTTGGCGTCGTCGGGATGCTTCGCGAGGGGAAGGGATAGGCTCTTCAGCGCCGCCTTGATGTCACCGACCTTGAGTTGGCTGCTCGCCAAGAGCCTGACGGCGATCAGGTTGTCCGGTTCCGTCCCGAGTACGATGCCCGCGTTCTTCAAGCTTTGGTCGTAATGACCCTGATCGTAGCTGACCACCGCATAGGCCAATGCCGACGGCAGGTGATTCGGGATGACGCGGAGCACATCCAGCAGGGCGCTGCTGGCCTTATCCAGGTTGCCGCGCTGGAGTTCGAAAGTGCCTCGGGCATAACTCACTGTGAGGTTCTGGGCATCGACCCTTTCCGCGGCTAGCAAGGCCTTTTCCGCAGCGACCAGGTCACGGGCTCGCAGCGCAATATCGTAGAGGGCCAAATGGGCAGGAATTTCGTCCGGCTTGGCTGCGAGTATCTGCAGGAATAAAGCCCGTGCTTCCGTCGTTTTGCCCGCTGCAAGTTGGAGCTGCGCCTTCATGTAGAGTGCATCGACCGATTTCGCATCATGCTGCAAGGCTGTATCGAGCAGTACCATGGCCTGGGCAGGCTGCTTGCTGGCAATGGAGAGCCTGACCTTGGCCAATTGCAGGTCGAGGGAGTAGGCGTTTCCGCCCACAGCCGCCAGCACCTTTTCCCCTTCCGCGACCATCGCCTTCGCTTGTGCCGGTTGGCTCAGCGCCAGGTAGGCGTTCGATTTCTCCGCCTGCACGGAAGCCAGCGCTTGCGAACCCAGTCCGGATTTTGGAAGTGCCAGGTCTATGACCTCCCGAAACTTGCCCCGCTTGAACAGTGTGCGCGCCAGGTCGGGCAAGACCCGATCCGCAGGCGCGCCAAGCTGCATCGCCTTGCGCAACTCTGTTTCGCTGCTTGGGTATTGTCTTGCGGTCAGGAATGCTTCTCCCAACAAGAGGCGAGCCTCGGCATTTCCAGACTCTTTTTGCAGTGCGCTCTTCAGTTCGACGATCGCGGCCTTCGCATCGTGTTTTTGCAACGCCTGCCTGGCGGCCTCGATGCGTTGTGCCGGGCTCTTGTCGAGGCAGCCGGCCAGAGGAGTGGCGAGCACGAGCGCGAACAGAAGTCGGGGTAGGAGCAAGGAGATCATGCGCATGGCCTTTGGGTTCGAGACGAACAATTGTATAGGCTTAATACCCTAGGCATTTCCCTTGTTGTGTGGTGTTTTTACCTGGGGTAGTCACACCCGGTTGGCGCCTGATCGGCTACTCGGCGGCAAGCATCCGGGCGCTGCCTTGGTTCAAGGAGGCCGGGGGTGCGCTTCTTCCATGCCCGCAAGGGCTGGTGCCCTCCAGTCGCGGGTGTATCACAGCATGGCGCGGGTCGGGTATTCTAGGGCGTGCCCATGTCCAACGCCGCCCCGCGCTGCCGATAGGTGGTGGATGAATTTTTTCAGGAAATCTTATGTCTGCCGAAGCTCCGAACGCCATCTACCTCAAGGATTACACGCCCCCCGCCTGGTTGGTCGATACGCTAGACCTCCATGTCGCGGTCCACGAGGGCCATGCAAAGGTGCGCGCGCGGCTCGCCTGTAGATGCAATCCCGGGGGTGCCGGCGGCGCGCTCGTACTGAATGGCGAAGCGCTCACCTTGCGAGAAATCCGCCTGGATGGGCTGGAAATAACATCAGATCGCTACAGCTTGAACGACGATAAGCTCGTCCTCTTCGGCGCGGACTCGACCGCGCTGCCTGCCACTTTCCTGCTTGAAACGGTGGTAAACATCGAGCCGGATGGCAACACCCAGCTCTCCGGTTTGTTCCGTTCCAAGGACGGATATTTCTCCCAGTGCGAGCCCGAGGGTTTTCGCCGCATCACGTATTTCCCGGATAGACCCGACGTGATGGCGCGTTTTACCTGCACGATAGAAGCCAGTCGTGAACGTTTCCCGCAACTGCTATCCAACGGCAACCTGGTCGCATCCGGCCTCGTCGCAGACGACGCCTCGCGCCATTGGGCGCGCTGGGAAGACCCGTTCGCCAAGCCGGCCTACCTCTTCGCCCTGGTCGCGGCCAAACTGGACGTGCTCGAAGACTCTTTCGTGACGAAGTCAGGACGTAGCGTTCGCCTGGCGGTGTATGTCGAGCCTGGCAAGCTCGACCAGTGCGGCCACGCCATGGCCGCGTTGAAGAAGGCGATGCGCTGGGACGAGGCGTGCTTCGGCCTGGAAATGGATCTTGATCACTACATGATCGTCGCGGTTGGCGACTTCAACATGGGCGCCATGGAGAACAAGGGCCTCAACATCTTCAACACCAAGTATGTGCTGGCCCGACCGGACACCGCGAGCGACGCCGACTACCAGAACATTGACCGCGTCGTCGCCCACGAGTATTTCCACAACTGGACCGGCAACCGCGTCACCTGCCGCGACTGGTTCCAGCTCTCGCTCAAGGAAGGCCTCACCGTGTTTCGCGACCAGGAGTTCGGTGCCGACATGCACTCACGCGCGGTCACCCGCATCCAGGAGGTGCGCGGCCTGCGCATCGGTCAGTTCCCCGAGGACGCCGGACCCATGGCTCACCCCATCCGCCCGGCCTTCTATGCCGAGATCGATAACTTCTACACCGCCACGGTCTATTCCAAGGGTGCAGAGGTCGTGCGCATGATCCAGACCCTGATCGGACGCGCGGCGTTTCGCCAGGGCATGGATCTTTATTTCCGGCGCCACGATGGCCAGGCCGTTACTTGCGAGGACTTCGTGTCCGCCATGCAGGATGCATCCGGCGTCGATCTGGCCCAGTTCCGCCGCTGGTATGCTCGCGCCGGCACGCCGCGCCTGAAAGCCCATGGGAATTGGGATGCGGCGAGCCGGCGCTACACCCTGACGCTGGCGCAATCCCTCGCCCCGACCGCCTACGAGGCACGCCTCGAGGAAGCTGGGGTGGACGTCGACCCCGGCCCGCTGCACTTCCCGGTCGCCATCGGGCTGGTGCTGCCCGATGGCACGGATGCGCCGCTGCGCCTGGCCGGCGAGCGTGAGCCCCAGGGCAGCACGCGCGTGCTCTCCTTGACCGAGACGAGACTAAGCTTCGTCTTCGAGGATGTCCCGGCAGCCCCCGTCGCCTCGCTGCTGCGCGATTTTTCCGCGCCTGTGCATCTTGATTTTGAGCAGACGGAAGACGAGCTCGCCCACCTGATGGCGCACGACGCCGATGCATTCAACCGCTGGGATGCGGGTCAGCGCCTGGCGACCCGAGTCCTGCTCGCCGGCGTCGCAGAGGATGGCCGGGGCCTGGACTGGATTTCCGATGCCTTTGTCGCAGCGTTTAGCCGCGTGCTCGAAGCCGGGCTGAAACCAGGGGGCGACGCCGCGCTGATCGCCGAGGCCCTGTCCTTGCCCGCCGAGCAGGTATTGGCCGAAGAGATGGCGGGTCTGGGCCGAGTCATCGACCCGGAGGTCATACACAACACCCGACTCCAGTTGCGTCGCCATCTCGCCACGCGGCTGCGGACTCATTTCGAAGCCCTGTGGGCCGCATTGGCACCCAACCAAGCCTACGCTCCGGAGGGCGCCCAGGTTGGCCGGCGCAGCTTGCGCAACGCCTGTCTGGGCTATCTTGGCGAATGCGACGAGGCCTATCTCCACGCCTCGGTATTGCCGCGTCTGCTGGCCCAATGCGAATACGGCGGCAACATGACCGATGTGATCGCGGCACTGGCCATTCTGGCCAATCTCGACCTGCCCGAACGCGAGACCATGCTCGCATCCTTCTACTCACGTTGGCGGGACGAAGCTCTGGTGGTGGATAAGTGGTTGCAGGTGCAGTCGGGCTCGCGCCTGCCCGATACCCTTATGCGGGTGCGCGAACTGATGCGGCATCCGGCGTTCGACTTGAAGAATCCAAACAAGGTCTATGCCCTGGTGCGTAATTTCTGTAGTGCCAACGCACGCCACTTCCACGCGGCGGACGGCAGCGGCTACCGCTTGGCGGCCGATGTCATCCTCTCGTTGCAGGCGATGAACCCGCAAGTGGCTTCGCGTCTAGCGCGCGCGTTCGACCGCTGGCGCCAGTTCGACGCCCGCCGTCAGTCCCACGCCAGGGCCGCGCTGGAGCGGATCGCAGCCTGCGTGGGCCTGGCGAAGGAGGTCGCCGAAGTGGTTGGCAACGCCTTGAAGTAAAGTCATCGCGGCGATAAGCGCCGCGAATGCCTTGCTACAGCTTCCGCGAGACGTAGCGCACGGTTTCGTCCTCCCGGTGCGCCTCGACCTTGAAGCCCAGACCTTCGGCCA
>CAISDD010000194.1 GCA_903883985.1 uncultured Pseudomonadota bacterium
AATACCGGCTCGAAGGCGATAAATGGATCACAAAGGTTGACGCGGCCCATAACGTTTCGATGGTGGGAACAGATCAGGAGCGGTTCTACAAATTTGACGGCAAGCAATTGCACGTCATCTCCTCATGGCAACCGGGCCCTCAATTTGGCGGCAAAATGGTCCGCGGTTTCCTTTCCTGGGAACGCGAGCAATAGCGAACTGCAATCTAACCCCTGCGTGCACCCGACGCCCGCAAGCGGGTGCGGGAACGCAGAACGTGTGCGTCGGGCATGGCGCGTTACTTCATAGGTGCAAGTCCTATGGCCACGTTTTTGCAGAGCCGAAGGCAAGGAGAAGGGCAAGGGCGTCGCCGTGAGGCGGGGTCTGAAGGAAGCCCAATCCGAAACTGTAGGGCGATGAACAAAAACCGGATATGAGGCGTGATGCATCCGGGGCGAGCGGGCACGTGACCGCGAAGCCCTCCATCTGCGGTTGGGGTGCATTTTGTCCCACGGGGATTTCCTTCGGTCATAAATCCGGCGTCTATGCAGTGAAGGTAACGTGTCTTACCTCGGGAGATCTCCCCGGTGCTTCGGAACACTGAAGCTGAGCCTCTGTTACAACTTGGCTGACCGGAAAGCGCATTGATGCTGACCAGCCCGTTCTTGCAGCGAACGACATCCGGGAACGGGAAATACCGTTCCGCCGGTGTTCCCCATCCCAATGCCGACAGCGTCTCGAGATACAGCCAGACCGCACCGATGCAACATACAAGAAAGACTCTCCTGCTTGGAGACGTCGAAGCAAATCGCTTTGCTTCCGGCGGAGGTCATGAAAAATGCCGTGAGTGCGGCCGCGGCACCGTAGCTGCCCACGGTGAAGTCCTCGATGCGTCCGCCGCGGCCTGCACCGGCTTTACCCCAGGAACATGGTGATTGCTGACCCAGTTTGCCCGCGCCTGCACTGTCAAGTCGCTTGCCGGCAGGTTTGAATACGGTCCCGACTGCCCATAGTCGGAAATTCTGACCAGCGCAATCCGCGAATTGACTTTCTCGAACTGATTGAGGTCCATTCCGAGCCCTTCAAGAACACCGGCGCCAAGGTTCTCGATGACCACGTGCCTGCAACCAATTCAAACAGCGCTTTCTTGCCTGCTGCGGATTCCAGATCGCACACTACGCTCCGTTTGTTGGCGTTCAGAGAACGGAACGGAACAGCCCTCCCTCGCTGGGGTCGAGGCAGTCGTTGCCGAACGATCCTGTCCGCCTGAGGGGATCGCCGGTCACCGGGGGGGCAACCTTGACCACATCTGCCCCAAGATCGGCAAGCAACTTGGTGCAATACGGGCCAGAGACGCCATGCCCGATCTCTACGACCAGGAGATGCGCCAGAGCACTGGACATTCAGGTTGTCTCCCCATGAGAACATCAGAACAGGGGATCGCCTTCGATAGACGATCCCGCCACAAGAAGGAATGTGTGACCGGCAGGAGGTCTCACCGTCAATCGTAGGTGGAAGGTTTCGCCGAAAAACCGAGCATTTCTCTGGCCTGTTCGGGCGTGGCGATTTCGCGGCCGAGCTCACGGGCTATCCGCACCACTTTTTCCACGAGCTGTGCGTTGTTCTGAACCGGCTGGCCCTTACCCAGATGCAAGTTGTCTTCCATGCCGGTCCGCACATTCATGCCCATCAGGATGGCCATGGTCAAGACGGAGGTTTGCCACGGCCCCACCCCCAGCAGACAAAGATTTGAGGGTTTGGGCGCTGTTTCCGCCAAATTGATGATCTGCTTTGGCGTGGCATAACAGCCGCTCGGGAAGCCAAAGATGAGTTGAGTCAGATAGGGAGGCTTCAGGAGCTGCTTGTCGATGAGATTTTGCACAAGTGACCAGTTGCCCGGATGCCATATCTCGAGTTCGGGCTTGATGCCTTTGTCCAGCATGGCTTTGGCATATCTTTCGGTTTGGGCAAACCCGAACGGCATGACCGCCTCGAATTCCTCATCCTGCATGCGGCCGGCTTCCGGGCGCTTCTTAACGGTAAAGCGCGTGGCCAGCGGACCAACGTCGAGACTCGCACACTCGGGATTGGCGTCCAACGATGCCAGCATCTTGCTCTCATCCGCGCCGAGCCCACCACCGGTAGTGTTGTTGATGATGATCTTCGGGCACTTGTCCCGGACCTTGCGGTTTATGTTCCGATAGACTTCGGAATCGGTGCTGACGTCCCATGGCCGGCCGGGATCCCGTGCGTGAAGATGAATGTACGTGGCCCCAGCGTTGTAGCAGTCATAAGCCTGCTGGGCTTGTTCCTCTGCCGTCTCGGGCAAATTGGGATTGCTCTCCTTGCCAGCCAAGCCACCGGTGACGGCGACGGAGATGATCAGCGGCGGCAGTTTCCCTCGCGCTACCGCA
>CAISDD010000195.1 GCA_903883985.1 uncultured Pseudomonadota bacterium
ATTTGTTTCGCGGCCATACTTATATATCAATTGCTTACGTAACAGTAATATCACAATGCTTTCGCTACTTGTGGTCCCGAGTTGCTTAAGTTGAGAAGATTGCTGGCAGGAGGCCCTACCCACTGGCTTTCATATAGAGCTGAACTTCAGCGCACTCTGGGGAGGGGCACAATAACCGGCGCGGCAGCGGTAGTCGGCAACGCGGCCGGCGTGGTGCCGGGTTCGCTCTGGAGCTTGACCTCCTGGGCCGCGCCTCCGACCTCATTGAGGATCAGGACGTTGACCCGACGATTGCGGGCGCGGCCTTCAGGAGTCGCGTTGGTGTCCATGGGCTGGTTATCGGCATAGCCGATGGCCACCATACGCGTGGTGGGTACGCCCAATTCGGCGAACAGGCGCACCACGCTGCCGGCGCGCGCCGAGGAGAGTTCCCAGTTGGAGGGAAAGGCCGGGCTGCTGATCGGGATGTTGTCGCTGTGTCCCTCGACCTGGATCGGATTATCGACCCCGGCCAGTATCTTGGCGACCGCAGCGAGCGCATCCGAGGATTGCGGCTGCAACACGGCATTGCCACTGTTGAACAACAGGCTGGCGTTGATTTCCACGGTAATGCCGCGTGGCGACTGGGTGACCCGAACCTTGCCCTCCTGGGACAGCGCCCTCATGGCATCGATGACATTCTTGGCCACTTTCTTCATGCGTTCCGTCTCCTTCTGGTGTTCCGGGGTATTTCCCTGCGGATACATCGCGGAAGCGCCGATGGGCATGCCGCTACCCTTGAGGACGGCGGGGGTCTTGGTGCCCATCGAGATCACCTTGTCGGAGGTGGACTGTTCGCGGAAGGCGTTGACCAGAGAATCCGACATCACCCGGTATTTACCCTCGTTAAGCGAGGAAATGGCGTACATCACCACAAAGAATGCGAACAACAGGGTGATAAAGTCGGCGTAGGAAACCAGCCAGCGCTCGACGTTATCGTGTTCCTCCACGCGTTTTTTGCGCATATATTCAGGCTTTGGTCTGGGTACTTGAGACTTGGGCCTGGCCTCTCATGAGAGATAGCCCTGTAGCCTGGCCTCGATAATGCGGGGGTTCTCGCCATTGGCGATGGCCACGATGCCCTGGATGAACAACTCCCTTTCGGAGACCTGGCGCCCGACCCAGTATCGCAGCTTTCCGGCGATGGGGAGGTATAACAGGTTTGCGCCACCGACGCCGTAGATGGTGGCGACGAAGGCGACGGCAATACCGGAGCCCAGCTTGGAGGGATCGGAGAGATTTTCCATGACGTGGATGAGGCCCATGACCGCACCGAGAATACCGATCGTGGGCGAGTAGCCTCCGGCCGCTAGCCAGACCTTGGCGGCTTCGTTGTAGTGGGTCTCGAAGGTCTGTAGGTCGACTTCCAGGGTTTCCCGCAACACTTCCGGCTCGGCGCCGTCGACCAGCATCTGCAAGCCGCGACGTTGGAACAAATTGGTTTGCTGTTCGATCAGCGGCTCCAGCGCCAGGAGGCCGCCACGCCGTGCAAGCCCACTCCAGTCGAGAAGCAGCTTGAGCGTATCCTGCGGCGTCACGGAGGGCGGCTGGATCACCCATTTAAGCATGGACAGGCCGTCGAAAAAGACGCGCATATTGCTCTGCAACATCACCGCGCCCAGCGTGCCACCGATCACGATCAGGAAGGCAGTGAACTGCAACAGTGAGCCCATATGCCCCCCCTC
>CAISDD010000196.1 GCA_903883985.1 uncultured Pseudomonadota bacterium
ACGCTGCTAAGCCTGTTCCTTGAGGCGGTGTCTGGGGGCGACCTGCGCGCGGCGGCTGTCTCCTTGCGGGAGAAGAGCCTGTTATCTCACTCCAAGGGGGGCTCGGACATGCTGCGGGCATTGATCGACCTTCCTGTCGATACGATACTCGAGCAAGCACCCCGAAAGAGCCCGGAAGCACAAAAACCGGAACTCAACGCCTGGACCTATGCCGAGCCCCTCGATTTCCATGCCTATGCCGCGAGGCTTAGGGAGGGGCAGGCCAGGCTGGTCGAGATTGAATATGCGAAGTGGCTGCTTGTGGCTTTTGGCCAGGTGAAACTCGACGAATCTGCTGTGCAGGCCGATGCCGCTTCGGTTATTACCAGTGCCATGCTGGTGCTGTTTGTGAAAGGCGCGCCGCTACGCATGCCGAGCCGTCTCGACTTCCTGAAACTCGTCGAAGCCGTGCAAAGCACCAAGGCGGACGCGACCCGAGTACGCAAATTTCTGGTGGGTGTGCCTGAGCCATTCGGAGAACTGGCGAGGACCTCGTACGCGCGGTTCGAGGAGAGGACGCTGCCCCGAATTCGCGAACGCTGCGCCGAATTCCTCTTGCACGGAGAGGAAACGATCAACCCCTTCATCAGGGAAGACCAGGGCGAGGACAGCAAAGCATACGAGAAACGAGTCGCGGGCGTGTGGTATCGGGCCACCTCCGGGCAAGTCGACGACGAGGCCGTGGTCGCCACCGTCCTGCTCCTGGTCGCCACGGGGTTCCCACCCAAAGCCCGCCTGTTGAAGCGCGAGGCGCGGGAAATCATCGCCGTGTTCAGGGATCGGGGCTTCGATTCTCAAGCCGTGCTCGCCTACATCGAGACTTATGCCCCGATCGAGCGCCGGGAGTATTTCAAGAAGTTGTGGCAGGACGAGATCATGTCCGAGGCGGACCAGGCCCTGAGCGACCCCGACGATAGCGACCGCTACATGGAACGCGCCACCGCCTACCTGCAAAGAACCTGCAAGGCCGAGTGGAAGGCGAAGAAATAGCGTGTCCGCCACGCTCAGGCGCCGCTTACTGAGTGGGGATGAGCGGAAGCCGGCGCGTCAGCGTTTCCCCGGCGCGTGACGGAGTGGCTCGGGATTGGCGGGAAATCGCACTACGATTTCCAGGCTGGTTTCTCCGCGCAGTATTTGCAACGGCAGCCAGGTTCCAGCGGGTTGGCGCTGCACCTGGGCGCGCACTTCATCGATGTGGCTCACCCTGGTCCCGGCCGCCTGGACGATGACATCCCCGTTCATCAGGCCGCTGCGCTGCGCCAGGCTGTCGGGCATCACCATTTCGATCATTACGCCCAGGGGGGCGTCCTTGAGGCTGACGCCCAGGTGCGGCGGGGCCGGTTCGGCCTGCGGCGGGATCACATAGACCGCGTCGGCCAGGCCAGGCGTAAGCTCCGAGCAGGGGTGATCGCTGGGTAGGGTGATCAGCTTGGCGACCCGATCGGCGCTTAGTGCCTGAAGTTGGTGGGGCACGCCATAGCCGTGACGCACATGGCCC
>CAISDD010000197.1 GCA_903883985.1 uncultured Pseudomonadota bacterium
GCTGCTACAAGGCGACGCCGGTAAATGGTAAGTAAAGTCGCGTAACTTGCCTTCATTAAGCTGCCGGCGCAGGCCCTCATCCCCGGCCCTTCCCCCGGTGGGGGAAGGGGGTGGAACCCTCTTCGGGAGAGGGCAGGGTGAGGGAGCCCGGTGGCAAACCAAATCTGTTTCGCGGCCCTACTTAGTGGAATCACTATGTCTAAATCGTGATTTCACGACTGCCGCCGTAAGCGAATTCGCTTCACCATACGCTCCGCTGAATCCGGAATGTCGGTGGTCAGGGAGCCCTCACACAACACACAATGGGCGGATACTCCGGATTCGCTTCCCCATATCTGCATCTCCCCGCCCGAACCTTCGGGCGGCAGCCGCGTCTCGCGGTCTGATGGCAAGGCCACACCGCGACGCACCCCAGGCACCCCTCACTCCGCTACACTTCTTCCTTCTATCTGGAGGAATTCCCATGCACGCACTTCGTATTCTCTGCGCACTCGCCGCGATCCATGGCGGCTCTGTTCTGGCCGCCACGACGGAAACCCTGCCATCTGGTGTGGTGGTGACGCAGATCCGGCCGGGGCGAGGCGATGCCCCCACGGCGGACAGCACCGTCCGCGTGAATTATCGCGGCACCTTGCCGAACGGCAGCGAATTCGATAGTTCCTACAAGCGTAACGAGCCAATCAGCTTTCCCCTGCGTGGCGTCATTCCCTGTTGGACCCAGGGCGTGCAGAAAATCAAGGTCGGCGGCAAGGCCAGGCTCAACTGCCCGGCGGCCACCGGCTACGGCGCCCGCGGAGTTCCTGGCGTCATTCCGCCCAACACGGCGCTGACCTTTGAGGTGGAACTCCTGGCTATCGAGCACTGACCACCATGACGACCGCCCCTCCCGCCCAGGCCTGGTCCGGCCGTTTTTCCGAGCCGGTGTCCGAGCGCGTCAAGCGTTACACGGCGTCGATTCCCTTCGACTGGCGCCTGGCCCCCTTCGACATCCAGGGCTCACTCGCGCATGCTGCCATGTTGCAGGAGATCGGCGTACTGTCGGGAGAGGATCTGGCCGACATCCGCCGTGGCTTGGGTGAGATCCTGCTGGACTTCGAGGAAGGTCGCTTCACCTGGAATCTTGATGACGAAGACATCCACTTCAACATCGAACGTGCCTTGACGCGCAAGGTGGGCGATGCGGGCAAGCGCCTGCATACCGGACGCTCACGCAACGACCAGGTGGCCACGGACGTACGTCTGTGGCTGCGCGACGCGATCGACCGCATCCTGGCCCTGCTGCGCGCTGCCCAGGTGGCCTTGCTCGACCTGGCGGAACAGCACACGGATACGGTGATGCCCGGCTTCACCCATCTCCAGGCGGCGCAGCCGGTCACCTTTGGTCACCATATGATGGCCTGGTTCGAGATGTTGGGGCGCGACCATGAGCGTCTGGTCGACTGCCGCCGTCGCGTCAACCGCTTACCACTGGGCGCTGCTGCTCTGGCCGGCACCAGTTATCCCATAGACCGCGAGTTCGTGGCGCAAGCCCTCGGTTTCGATGCTCTTTGCGAGAACTCCCTGGATGCGGTCTCGGACCGCGACTTCGCCATCGAATTTCTCGCCGCAGGCGCCTTGATCATGACCCATTTGTCACGCATGTCGGAGGAGATGGTGATCTGGATGACGCCGCGCTTCGGTTTCATCGACCTGCCGGATCGCTTCTGCACGGGTTCCTCGATCATGCCGCAGAAAAAGAACCCGGACGTCCCGGAGTTGATGCGCGGCAAGACCGGCCGCATGAACGGCCATCTGATCGCGCTGCTGACCCTGATGAAGGGACAACCTCTGGCCTACAACAAGGACAACCAGGAAGACAAGGAACCCCTGTTCGACGCCGTGGACACGCTGATCGACTCGCTGGCGATCTACGCCGAAATGGTGCCGGGCATCCAGGTACGGGCCGATCGCATGCGTATGGCAGCCGTGGAGGGCTATGCCACCGCCACCGACTTGGCCGATTACCTGGTAAAGCAGGGTTTGCCCTTTCGCGAGGCCCACGAAGCCGTGGCGCGCGCGGTGCGGGCTGCGGTCGAAAAGGGCTGCGACCTGGCCGATCTGCCTCTTTCCGAGTTGCAGGCGTTCTCACCGCTGGTGGGCGCGGACGTGTACCACGTGCTCACGCTGGAGGGCTCGCTGGCTCAGCGCTGCCATCTTGGCGGCACAGCCCCGGTGGCGGTGCGCGCTGCGGTGGACCGGGCGCGCGCGCGCCTGAAGTGACGGCGGTTCCGGCGGAACTGCCGCGTTCCGCCCTACGCCGCCAGGATGTTGTCGCCTTTGTCTCCGTAGACCTGCGCCAGCAGCTTGCGCAGTGCGTCGTGGCGGTCGTGCAGGTCGCGCGCCAACTGGCTGGCGATGACATGCTGGAAGCGGCAGCCGATGTCGGAATCCGGCTGGTACAGCAGCATATAGGCGGAAAACGGCAGGCTGGCCACTTTTACCCGGCCGATCGCATGACAGCTAGTCAGCGCCGGTTTACCCTGGGATAGCGAAGGCAGGCCGAATAGCTCGCCAGGTTGCAGCACCTTTAGCGTGTAGTAACGGCCGCCGTCACCGTAGTGACTGGCCTTCACCTCGCCGTCCAGTAGCAGGAACAAATCCTTGCTGAGGCGACCCTGGTAGATGAACACATGTCCGTCCGGGTAGTCGTCGACGCGCATGGCGGCGGCGATATGATCCACATCGGTTTCCGACAGGTACTGAAAACTCGGCAAGTTGCGCAGAAAATTCCTCAGTAGCATCAGTGCACTCCCAGCAGTATCTTGAGAAAATCGATCACGCCGTGCGGTTGCTGTGCCAGTTCAGTCCAGGGGACGGAGAGGTCTCCCAGCAACAGGATTTCGCCTTGCGGGTCGATGACCGGATTGCTCGCGGTCACCGCCAGGCGCCGCATCAGCATCTGGATGAAGCCATGCGTCAGCCGGCATACCGCGACCGAGTCCGCGATCAGCAGCGCATCAAAGTCCATGTAGGAAAGCCGCGCGAGTTCGGCTTCGCCACTGGCGGTCACCGTGCTGGAAGCAACTGGCACACCGCTGAAATAGCCCAGTTCACCCACCCAGTTTCCCGGGCCGATCTCGCCCAACAGGACGGTATGCTGACCAAATTCCACGGACAGGCGCAGGTTGCCGGATAGCACCAGGTAGAAAGCGTCGACAGGACCGCGGTCGTGCAGCAGCGTCTCACCGTCTTGCAGGGTAATCATCTGGAGTCGCTCCAGCAGAGGCTTCACGTGTTCTGCCCCGAGTTGCTTTTCCAGTTCGGGCAATCGCTTGAACAGGGATATCTCGTCCATGCGCGGTTCAGTCATCTTGTTCTCCGTTGTCAGCAAAGTTCGACGGTCTTACCCGACTGCGCGCTGGCGAGACGGGAAAGGGCTACGAACAACTCCTCGCCGCCGCGGCTGTCGCGCCAGGAAACGCCATCCCAGAGGTAATGGTAGCCGCCGCTTTTCGCCGCCACCCAGATTTCCCGTGCTGCGGCCTGTTTGTTCACCACGATCACCGAGCCGTCGTCGAACTCGATCTCCATGACGCCGCCGCCGGCACGTTCGAAATCAACCAGGGCCACGTCCAGCGCGGTCTCAAGGCGGTTCAGGGTGACATCTGCCAGATGGGTGTACTCGCTCTCGGTCATGTGCCGCTCCGTGCTAGACTTTTCGCCATTTTACGGGCACGGCCCAGCGACGGCGTAAACATATGCGTCCCGCGTCCGGCCTCACTCACTCACCTGCTTCGAGCCTCGCTTCGCGACGTTCACATCAAAGGCATCCATGCGTTTACTCGCCATCCTCTACGCGCTGTTTTTCCTCGCCGGCTGTGGCAACAAGGGGGTTTTATACCTTCCCGATACGCCCACGCAAACCACGCAAACCACGAAATGAATATGCTCAGCCGTCGCGGTGATGTCCTCCATGTCGAGGAGGTCTCCCTGGAAGTCATAGCCGGTGAATTCGCCACGCCCTGTTACGTCTATTCCCGTGCAGCGCTGGAAGCCGCTTTTCATGCCTACGACCGGGCGCTGGCTGCGCATCCCCACCTGATTTGTTATGCAGTGAAGGCCAATGCCAGCCTCGCCATCCTCAACCTGTTCGCGCGCCTGGGCGCCGGGTTCGACATCGTTTCCGGCGGCGAGCTGGCACGGGTACTAGCGGCCGGCGGCGACCCCGGCCGCGTCGTGTTCTCCGGGGTGGGCAAGCGCGTCGAGGAAATGCGCGCGGCTCTGGACGCCGGTATCCTTTGTTTCAACGTGGAGTCGGAAAGCGAGTTGGCGCGCCTGAATCGAGTGGCTGGCGAACTCGGCGTCAAGGCGCCGATCAGCCTGCGCGTAAACCCGGACGTGGATGCCAAGACCCATCCCTACATTTCCACCGGCCTCAAGGGCAGCAAGTTCGGCATCGCCCACGACCACGCATGGCGCGTCTACCAGGAGGCTGCCGCGCTGCCGCATCTGCGGGTGATCGGCATCGACTGCCATATCGGTTCGCAAATGACCGATATTTCCCCCTTTGCCGCTGCGCTGGATCGCGTGCTGGAACTGGTGGAGGCGCTGGCGGCGACGGGTATCTGCCTGAAACACATCGACATCGGCGGCGGCGTCGGCATTCGTTATCGCGACGAGACACCGCCCGCGCTAGAGGACTACGCGGACATCCTGATCCAGCGCCTGGTGGGCAGGAAGGAAACCCTGATCGTGGAACCGGGCCGCTCCCTGGTGGGCAATGCCGGCTGGCTGCTCACACGGGTGGAATACCTCAAGCACGGCGAGATTAAGGATTTCGCCATCGTTGATGCCGCCATGAACGATCTGATGCGCCCCGCGCTCTACGACGCCTGGCACGACATCCTGCCGGTGCATCCGCGCGAACAGGTGACGCGCAACTATGCCATCGTCGGCCCGATCTGCGAAAGCGGCGACTTCCTAGGCCACGACCGTGAACTGGCGCTGGAGGAAGGCGATCTCCTGGCGATCTGTTCGGCCGGCGCCTACGGCATGAGTATGAGTTCCAACTACAACACTCGGGCGCGCGCCGCCGAGGTGTTGGTGGATGGCCGCATCAGCCACCTTGTGCGGGATCGCGAGCCGCTGCCGGCGCTGTTTCAGCACGAGCGTGTGCTGGACGGGCCAGGCAGCAAGTAAATCCGCGGGAGTTTCCGGTTTAAGTGATGCTGTCGAAACCAATTTGGCTTACCACCGGCCTCCCCCACCCTGCCCTCTCCCGAAGAGGGTTCCACCCCCTTCCCCCTCCGGGGGAAGGGCCGGGGATGAGGGCCTGCGCCGGCAGCTTAATGAAGGCAGTTACGCGACATTACTTAGTACATTGATGTTGCACACCGGCAGGGAACAAGCCATTGCTTACAGGCATTCATGCGAGCGCCGGATCACGGTCAAGCCCGGAATGACGGGAGCGGTACGGCCCTGCCTGATGGCTTGGTACGTTCGTCCGTGCGTTCAGTCACATCAATAGTTGGCGCGGTGTGTTCCAATTCGTCTCGTCCTGACGAAAGACCGACAGGGCTGTCGAGCCGATGTCGAAATCGTTCAGGCAGTAGCCGGGAACAATTCGGAACCCTGTGTATAGGTGGGGTTCGCGACTGCCCCCTGAAATTTTTTGTTGGCATGGTTCGTGCTTATTTATAGCCAATCTTTGCCGAGAAGGAAACACCATGAGCCGCATTGCGCAACATCCCAACCTTGAGACCGTATCTGTTTCCCTGGTTTCCAGCCCAGATGGAGGGGATGGCGTCGCCATCAGGATCGCCGGAGGCGAGATGCTGGTCATGACGCCGGTCGATGCACGTAGACTAGCCACCAGCCTGATTACCGTGGTGAATCGCGCAGAAGTGAAGGCCAGCCTGAACGTCAGCAGCAATCTGTGGCGCCGCCAGGACGAGACCGAGGAGCGCCTTTCCTACATACACCCTTAAGTCTCGTGGTCGTTACAACGGTGCAGTGGAACCGGCGATCATGGTGTGGAAGGCCTTGACTTCCCTGCTCGGGCCGATGACCACCAGGACGTCGTCATAGTCGAGGTTGTGATCGATTCCGCGGGTGCTGAAGATCAGATCCTTGCCCCGTTCCATGTCGACGACGCCCAGCAAAATGACGTTCTGCTTCATGTGGCGACGCAGTTCCGAGAGATGCACCCCATGCAGCCACGAGCCACCCGGAATCGTGACTTCGGCGATATTGAGATCCTGCATGCCGAATACCGTATGTTCCATGAGCTCCACGACTTCCGGGCGCTCGATCAGTTCATGCACCCGGGCTCCACTGATTTCGTAAGGGTCCACCACCTTGTCGGCACCGGCAGCGAGCAGTTTCGCAGCCGCCTCGGGGGCGCGGCAGGCGGCAACGATGCGCAGCGCGGGGGCGAGGGAGCGCGCGGAAATTGCCAGGAAGACATTCTCGGAGTCTTCCCCCAGCAGACAGAACACCCCTTCGATATGGCTGCCTATCCCCACGGCACGCAGAGCATCATCGTCCGTGTAGTCGATGCGCTCGGCCTGTAGCCCTTCCTGGCGGGCGGCCTCGACCATTGCGGTGTCGCGATCGAGCATGACGAAGGGCAGGCGCGCCATCGACAGCCGCCAGGCCACTTCGATGGCTAGCGGATTGCAGCCGAACAGGGCAAATTTAGGAGTCATCATCCTTGATTCCTCAGTTGACCGCTCATTTTTCCCCGTGAGACCCCATGAACATTGCGGTTTGCGCCTTCGATCACGCTCACCCTTTGGGTGAACCCGCTACGCACCCGATTGCACGGCAGGCGACGCCTGGCCGCGTTGTACCCGCAAGGGGCAGGCCGGATTCGTACGCGCTTGAGCGCTACGACTCCGCTCCCCTGCCAGACAACTCGCCAGACGCACACTCGGGCGTGTTCAACTGAGGAATCAAGGATCATGGTTTTACCTTGCGGCGATGCCGGCTGGCCTGTTCGCGGAACTGCAACAAATTGGCCTGGTAGCCGATGAGGATGAGGATGTCACCCGCGTGCAGGAGCAGGAGCGGGCCCGGATTGAAATAGAAATGGCGGCCTTCCAGGTCATAGCGGCTGTGGCCCTCCGCTTCTGGCGAGGCGTTCGGGCGGATCACTCCGAAGAGCAGCAAGCGCCGTGAGGCGAGGTCGATTTCACCGATGCGCTGTTTTTCCAGCCGATCACCCACGTGTACCGCCATGGGCTCCAGGTGCACCCCGGCGGCACGCGTGACTACGTCATAGAGTGCATCGAAGGCCACAGGCTGGCCTATGAATTCGGCCGCCATCCGCGCCACCACCTCGTAGGGCCGCACCACGTGAGAGACTCCCGCCTGGGTGAGTTTCTTCGCCGTTTCCGCCTTGTTGGCCCGCGAAACGATGAGGATGTCCGGCGACATCTGCCGGGCGGTGAGCGTGATGTAGACATTGCTGACATCGTCATGCGTCAAGCAGAGGATGCTCGATGCTTGGCGGCCCAGGCCGAGATTGGCAAGCAAAGCGCCATCCGTGGCATCTCCCGCCACGGCCAGAAAGCCACGGCGGCGCGCGAGTTCGACGCTCTCGACGTTCTTGTCGACGATGACGAAAGCCTGCTTCGACGCGGCAAGGCGCTCCGCCACCACCTGGCCGATGCGCCCGAAGCCGCAGACGATGGTGATGCCAGACTCCCGTTCCACTGCGGCGTAGACGCGGTTGTCGTGGAGTTCGCGCATCTTCTCATGGAAGGCCATGACGATGATGGAGGTGGCGAAGGAGATCACGCCGATGCCGGCGAATACCAGCACCATCGCCACCACTCGGCCTTCCGGCGTGGTCGGCACGATGTCGCCATAACCGACCGTAGTCACCGTGATGACCGCCCAGTAAAGCGCGTCCATCAGGGTCAGCACGCGGGTGTGCGGGGCCTCCGACTCAAACAGGTAGATGGCCACCGTAGCGATCAACACTACCGAGCCCACGAACAGCGACAGGGTGTAGAGCTCGAAGCGCTTTTCCACCATCACCTGACCGAAGGCGCCCAGGCTGCGCGTATAGCGGAACAGCTTGAGCAGGCGAAACAGCAGGAACAGGCGCAGGAAGCGCAAGGGCCGATAACTGGGCAGTATGGCCAACAGATCGATGATGGCCATGGGCGAACTCATGTAGGCCAGCTTCGGCCGCAGCACCGCCCAGAGGGCGGCGCCGGCACGGAAAGGCAGTCCCATCAGCTCGGCGCGTTCCCAGTGTTCGATGAGTATTTTGTGGCTGTCGTTGTAAAGCCACATGCGCAACAGGTACTCGCTGATGAATACGCCGACCACGCAGGCCTCGAACATATCCGCCCAGAACCCCAGAGGGTGGCGCACCTCGTAGATCAGGAACATCACGCTGACCAGTACCAGTACGATCATGAATGCGTCGAACAGCGATCGGCGGTGCGAGCGCGGGTCCGTCAACAGCTTGCGGGAGAAATCCTTGGCGCGATGATGGCGCTCTGATGCCTGCAAACGATAAGCCAGGCGTACCGACAACTGGGCGATGGACATGGCAAAGTCCGCGAGAGGGGAGGAAATTATCCTGGAAACTGCGGTGGATCGCATGTCATAAAGCGCCCCCCTCCTCCCATAAACAAAGCTTCGCTGACAGGCGGCGACGACGCCGTTAAACTCGCGCGTCATCTTGCTCGTCCACCGCTTTCCTCAAATCTCCAAGGAGTTGTCTCATGGCTACCCGTGACAAACTGGCCGCTCGTGCCGCAGCCGCCACCAGCGCCGCCGATCTGTTCGCCATCGCCCGCGAAGCCTTCGAGGCACCGGCCGACATGGCCTATGCCAAGGAA
Source organism: uncultured Pseudomonadota bacterium (assembly GCA_903883985.1). GTDB lineage: Bacteria > Pseudomonadota > Gammaproteobacteria > Burkholderiales > Thiobacillaceae > PFJX01. The sequence continues at coordinate 8,838 of CAISDD010000197.1, forward strand.
CTCCTGAACAGCGCGCCCTTCAGTGCCGCCGTCGATGCCAGGAAGGCGCTCGACAAGGTGGCGGGTGATGCCATGTTCACCAAGGATTTTGTCGCGCTGGCCATCGGCTATCAGGCTCTGGGCGATGCGGGAAAGGCGAAAGAGATGCTAGGCCAGGGTGCGGATTTCGCCATGGACGGCAGCGAGAAAGTCGCCGTGGGCATGGGCCAATGGCTGGCCCTGAATGACGCTGTAGCCGCGGCCAAGGCGCTGACCGGCGCATTGAAGGAGGTCTCCGCCACCGAAGAGCTCTACGCACTGGCAACCGTGGTGGCCGAAATCAACGATGCCACCCTGTTCGGCCAGATCGCCGACAAGATCAAGGCCAAGGCCGGACGCGCTGGCGACTTCGCCCGCCTGGCGAAAATGCTGGCCGTGAGCGACAAGGCGCGCGCCGTCGAGATCATCAACCAGGGTGCCGCCAAGTATGGCAACCCGGCCGATCTGATCGTCCTCTCCGGCGCCATGGGCGAGATCGACCCCGCGGCCGCCGGCGCCCTCTACGATAAGGCACTCGATTCCGCGAAGGACTTCACCGCCCTCATGCAAGTGCTGGCCGCCGCCGCCGGCAACGCGGAATTCACCAAGACCGTGCTGGCCAAGGGCACGGCCATCGCCCAGAGCACCGGCGAATACCTGCAACTGGTCGCAGTCAACGCGGCCAACGCGGATGCCGCAGCCGTGACGGAGATGCTGACCCGCGCCGAAGATTCCGTGAACAACCTGGACGACATGCGCAAGATCGTCGAAGCGGTGGCCAAGCACGCCGGCACGGATGCCGAACGCGTGGCCCGGCTCAAGGAGCGCCTGACCCGGCGCGAAGCCAACCAGGCCAAATATGTAGCCATCCAGAACGAAGAAGAAAAAGCCAAGACGGCCAAGCAGTTCATCGGCCTGGCCGACCGTATCATGGCAGAGTTGGACGATGCCTCCTACGCCTCCAAACTACTGGGCTCGGCGGAAGATTTGATGCGCGGCGAGGGCGCTTTCCACTTCGCCCGCTTCAAGCCCCTGATCCTGGCCGTCGATCGTCTCGGCGACAAGGACTGGCTTTCCAAGCTGCTGGACGAAAGCGTCGCGGCCGCAGCCGACTTTGTCTGGTTCCGCGAGATCGTCATGACCTGTGCCGCCGAACTCAAGGATGCAGAATACGGCAAGTCGCGCGCCCGCGTTTTCGTCGCGGGCAGGGAGTCGGGCGAGAATCCCTACGACTACACCAAGATGGCGGAAACCGTGCAGACCGCCCTGGGTGACGCAGCTCTGGCCGCCAAGCTGCTGGGGGATGCCGCCAGTCGCGCCAGGGATCATTACGCCCTGGCCCATACCGCCAAACTCTATCGCGACATCGGCGACCACACCGCCGCCAACGGCCTATTCGCCCGCGCCGCGGACGCCTGTAGTAGCGGTGATGCCTGTGTACAACTGGCCACTCGCCTTAAGTCCTACGAATTGCCCAACTCCGAAATCGCGCCGCTGATGACCGTCTGCGGCGGCAAACTCGGCAACGCCGCCGACAAGTTGCGCTGGGCTGAAGGCGTGTCCGATCTGCTGCTGGACGAAGCCTGGGCGGAACAGGCCTTCAAGGGCATCGCCGGCAGCTTCCCCGGCGGCGCCGAGAAGAAGCGCTTCGAGCGCAGCCGCCAGATGCGCATGGGTTATCGCTTCTTCGGCCCCGGCGTGGTCGCCCACTAAGTAATCACACGCAAGCGTTAAGTAAGCTGTCGAAACCAATTTGGCTTACCACCGGGCTCCCTCACCCTGCCCTCTCCCGAAGAGGGTTCCACCCCC
>CAISDD010000198.1 GCA_903883985.1 uncultured Pseudomonadota bacterium
ACCGGCCGCACCCTCTACATCCTCGACGAACCCACCACCGGCCTGCATTTCCACGACATCGACATGCTCCTGAAGGTCCTGCACCGCCTGGTCGGAAACGGCAATACCGTGGTGGTGATCGAACACAACCTCGACGTGATCAAGACGGCGGACTGGGTCATCGACCTTGGGCCCGAAGGTGGCGAGGGTGGCGGTCGTATCCTCGCCGAGGGAACGCCGGAAGCCGTGGCGTCCAACCCTGCCAGCCATACCGGACGCTATTTGCGGCCTATGCTGGCGCGCCAGGTTTCTTGGAGGCCTGGCGCCGGGCTCACCACCACCGATGCGGCTTAGACTTTCGACTGCAACCGGGGCCGAAAACGCCGGTAAAATCGGTCCCCTTCTGACGCTGGACACAGACCATGAGCATCAAATCCGACAAATGGATCCGTCGCATGGCGGCGGAGCACAACATGATCGAGCCCTTCGAGCCCGGTCAGGTCAAGAGTGTCAATGGCGAGAAAATCGTCTCCTATGGCACGTCCAGCTACGGCTACGACGTGCGCTGTGCCAGCGAATTCAAGCTGTTCACCAACCTCAACCACACCATCGTCGACCCGAAGAATTTCGATCCGGATTCCTTCGTCGACGTGAAGGGCGATGTCTGCATCATCCCTCCCAATTCCTTCGCCCTGGCGCGCACCATCGAATACTTCCGCATTCCGCGCAGCGTACTCACGATCTGCCTGGGTAAAAGCACCTACGCCCGCTGCGGCATCATCGTCAACGTCACGCCGCTGGAGCCGGAATGGGAAGGCCATGTGACGCTGGAATTCTCCAATACCACGCCGCTGCCGGCGAAGATCTACGCCAACGAGGGCGTGGCACAGATGCTGTTCTTCGAGGCAGACGAAGTGTGCGAGACCTCGTACCGCGACCGCGGTGGAAAATACCAGGGCCAGATGGGCGTCACACTGCCGAAGATCTAAGCTCGGCGAAAATCAGCGCTTACCCAGGGTTGCCATGATTTTCAGGGCATCCACGGTTTCGCCGACATCGTGGACGCGCAGAACCGCCGCCCCGAACTGCGCGGCAACCAGGGCCGCTGCGATGCTCGCCGCCAGACGCCCCCCGACCTCGCGGCCGGTAATCAGGCCGAGCATGGATTTACGCGACACGCCGACCAGGGTGGGCGCGATTTGCGTGAACTCGGCGAGCGCCTGGAACAAGGCGACGTTGTGTTCCAGATTCTTGCCAAAGCCGAAGCCAGGGTCGATCAGCAGCCGTTCCCGAGCGATCCCGGCGCACAGGGCCACGTCCACGCGCGCGCGCAAAAATGCGCTTACCTGCGCCACTACATCCTGGTAGCGAGGCTGGCACTGCATGGCACGCGGCTCGCCCTGCATATGCATCAGGCACAGGCCGCAGTCCGATTTTGCCACCGCTTCCAGGGCGCCCGGCGCTTGAAGCGCGCGCACGTCGTTGATCATATCGACCCCCAGCGACAACGCTGCGCGCATCACCTCCGGCTTCATGGTATCGAGCGATAGCGCCGGTCCGCAATCGCGCAAACCCTCCAGGACAGGCAGCACGCGGTCGAGTTCATCCTGAACGCTCACCGCCGCGGCTCCGGGCCGGGTGGATTCGCCGCCTAGGTCGAGGATGTCCGCCCCCGCCTCGGCCAGGCTCAGTCCATGCAGGATCGCCGATTGTGGGCCGAAGTAGCGGCCACCGTCGGAGAAGGAATCCGGGGTGACGTTGACGATGCCCATGATCAGCGGGCGATCCAGGGAGAAAACGGTGCGGCCGCAGCGAAACATGGGGATAGCCTGGAGTTGCGGGACGGCGCGGGGCTTGGGACACCCGTGCGGAATGCCGGACTGTAACGGCCGCCCCCCGGCCTGACAAGATTGTAACCGTGCCGACGCCATGCGTTACGCCCGCCATGGCTCGGGTGTGGCTGGCTTACCCGCCTCACCCGTGCGATTCCTGGTTATTTGCCTTATCCTGAGCGGATCGACGGGAGAACCACATGACAACGAACAAATGGGTTTATGCCTTCAGCGAAGGCGATGGCAAGAACAAGCACCTGCTGGGTGGCAAAGGCGCGAATCTGTGCGAGATGACGCAGATCGGCCTGAACGTGCCACCGGGCTTCGTGATCACCACCCAAGCCTGCCTGGCCTATCTCGATGACCTCCGTCACGAACTGCCGAAGGGCACGATGGAAGAGGTGCGGATGCACCTGGCGCGAGTGGAAGCCGCCAGTGGCAAGGCATTCGGTGGTCGCGACAATCCGTTGCTAGTCTCTGTGCGCTCCGGATCGGCCATGTCCATGCCGGGCATGATGGATACCATCCTCAACCTCGGGCTCAATCCGGACACCCTGCAAGGACTGATCGCCCAGACCGGCAACGAGCGCTTCGCCTACGACGCGTACCGCCGCTTCATCCAACTGTTCGGCAAGGTGGCGCTGGGCGTGCCGGAAGCATTGTTCGACGACGAATTCAACGCGGTGAAAGTCCGCGCCGGGGTCAAACATGACGTCGGCCTGTCCGCGCGCGACCTGGCCGAGATCGCCGAGCGCTTCCTCGACGTGGTGCGCAAGCACACCGGCGCGCCCTTCCCCGCCGACCCTTACACACAACTGGAGATCGCCATCAAGGCGGTGTTCCTGTCCTGGGGCGGCAAGCGCGCCGTGGATTACCGACGCGAGTTCAAGATCACCCCGGCACAGGCCAATGGCACGGCAGTCAACGTCGTGGCCATGGTGTTCGGCAACCTGGGCGACACCGGTGAAAACTACAGCGCGACGGGTGTCGGTTTCACCCGCGACCCGGGCACCGGCGAAAACCTCATGTTCGGCGAATACCTGGTGAATGCCCAGGGCGAGGACGTGGTCGCGGGTATCCGCACCCCGAAGCCAGTGGCGGAACTGGCCAGGGAAATGCCGGAGCTCTACCGGCAACTGGTCAAGTTGCGCGACCAACTGGAGAACCACTACAAGGAAGTGCAGGACTACGAGTACACCATCGAGAAGGGCACCTTATTCTGCTTGCAGACCCGCAACGGCAAGATGAACGCCACCGCGCTGGTGCGCACCTCGGTGGAGATGATGAAGGAAGGCCTGATCGACAAGACCCAGGCCCTCATGCGCATCCCGCCGGAAGTCCTGGAGCAACTGCTATTCCCGCGGCTCGACCCCAAAGCCACGGCCCGGCCCGTCGCCCGCGGCCTGCCCGCCTCGCCGGGGGCGGCCTGCGGCATCGCCGTGTTCGACGCCGATCGTGCCGAGAAACTCGGCCGCGCCGGCGAGAAAGTCATCCTGGTGCGCGAAGAAACCAAGCCCGAAGACATCCATGGATTCTTCGCCGCTCAAGGCATCCTCACCAGCCGTGGCGGCAAGACCAGTCACGCCGCCGTGGTGGCCCGCGGCATGGGCAAGCCCTGCGTGGCCGGCGCAGAAGGCATCCACGTGGACGTGCGTACGCGCCAGGCGATCGTCGGCGACAAGGCCTTCGGCGAAGGAGCGGTCATCACCCTGGACGGCACCACCGGCCACGTCTACCTGGGTGAGGTCGCCATGATCGAAGCCGACTTCTCGCCGGAGCTGGGCATACTGCTCTCCTGGGCCGACGAGGCGGCGACGCTGAAGGTCATGGCCAACGCCGATACCCCCCATGATGCCGAACGCGCCCTCAAGTTCGGCGCCATGGGCATCGGCCTGTGCCGCACCGAACGCATGTTCAACGCCGTCGAACGCCTGCCCATCGTCGTCGAAATGATCGTCGCCGACACGATCGGAGACCGCCAGGCGGCGCTCAACCGACTGCTGCCGATCCAGCGTGCGGATTTCGTCAGCCTCTTCAGCGTGATGGCGCCGCGCCCGGTCACCATCCGTCTACTCGACCCGCCCATCCACGAATTCCTGCCCACCGCCGGCCAGCTCGAGGAAGAAATCGAGCAACTCAAGCATCTGCGCGACACCCTGCGCGGCATGCAGGTGCTGGCCGACGCCGTGGACTTCATGTACCGCACCCGAGACACCCATCCTCTGGTGCAAAAGCCTGCCGACCCGGTACTGGTGGACGAGGCCATCCTGAAGAAGGAGACCATGTTGAAGAAGGTACGCGCCCTGTTCGAGGTCAATCCCATGCTGGGCCATCGTGGCGTGCGCCTGGGGCTGACCTACCCGGAAATCTATTCCATGCAGATCCGCGCCATCCTGGAAGCTGCGGCGGAATGTCAGCGTGCCGGCATCGAGGACCACCCGGAGATCATGGTGCCGCAGGTCTGCACCGCGCAGGAGCTCAAGCAGGTCAAGGCCTGGGTCGAAGTCATACGCGCGGACGTGGAAGCCACGGCAGGCACCAAGCTCGAATTCAAATTTGGCTCCATGCTGGAAGTGGTGCGCGCCTGCATGCGCGCGGAAAGTCTGGCCGAAGAAGCCGAATTTTTCTCTTTCGGCACCAACGACCTCACCCAGGCCACTTTCTCCTTCTCCCGCGAGGACGCCGAGAACAAGTTTCTGCCCATGTACAACCAGCATCGCATCCTCCAGGACAATCCCTTCGAAGTGCTGGATGTGAAGGGCGTCGGCAAGCTGATGAAGTTGGCCGTGGAATGGGGCCGCGAGGCCCGCCCGAACATGAGGATCGGCATCTGCGGCGAGCATGGCGGCCACCCCGCCTCGATCCGTTTCTGCCATGAGATCGGACTCTCCTATGTCTCCTGTTCCGGCCCGAGAGTCCCGGTGGCGCGCCTGGCTGCGGCGCAAGCAGCGATCAGTCTGGCCACGCAGGCACGGGGCTGATCACGTCGATCCCGCGGCGCGCAGGCGCCGCGGAGAGCCAGAGGCGACGATCTCGATATACAATCGCGCGCCGATCATCCGCCACAGGCGCGGCTGCCGCGCGGCCGCCGCCGGCGAGGGCCTGGGAGGGTACAAGATCCTCTTCCCCATGAACCTCTTCACCACGAGTCCTTCGTAGCCATCTGAGAGTACAGAACCTGTGCGCAACATCCGCAACTTCTCCATCATCGCCCACATCGACCACGGCAAATCCACGCTGGCCGACCGCCTCATTCAGACCTGCGGGGGCTTGGCCGACCGCGAAATGGAAGCGCAGGTGCTCGACTCTATGGACCTGGAGCGCGAGCGCGGCATCACCATCAAGGCGCAGACCGCAGCCCTGCTCTACGAGGCGAAGGACGGCCAGGTCTATCAGCTCAACCTGATCGACACCCCCGGCCACGTCGACTTCTCCTATGAAGTTTCCCGCTCACTCTCGGCCTGCGAAGGCGCGATCCTGGTGGTGGACGCTTCCCAGGGCGTGGAGGCGCAGACCGTGGCGAACTGCTACACGGCCACCGAACTGGGCGTGGAAGTGTTCCCTGTGCTCAACAAGATCGACCTGCCTTCCGCCGACCCGGAACGGGTAATCCACGAAATTGAGGAAATCGTCGGCATCCCGGCCGACCACGCGGTGCACTGCTCGGCCAAGAGCGGACTAGGCATCGTCGACGTGCTCGAAGCCGTGATCAAATACATCCCGCCGCCCGGCGGAGACGAAGCCGCCCCGCTGAAAGCACTGATCATCGACTCCTGGTTCGACAACTACGTCGGCGTGGTGATGCTGGTTCGGGTGGTGGACGGCGTGTTGAAGCTGAAGGACAAGATCCGCCTGATGGCCACAGGCGCCGATTACCTGGCCGAGACCGTGGGGGTATTCACGCCCAAGTCGCTGCCGCGACTCCAGCTTTCCGCCGGCGAAGTGGGCTTCGTCACCGCTGGAATCAAGGACCTGAAGCACGCCAAGGTGGGCGACACCATCACCCTGGCGATACGCCCCGCGCTCGAAGCGCTACCCGGCTTCAAGGAAATCAAGCCGCAGGTGTTTGCCGGCTTGTATCCGGTAGAGTCGCATGAATACGACAGCCTGCGAGATGCGCTCACCAAATTGCAGCTCAACGACGCCGCACTGCGCTTCGAGCCGGAAACCTCGCAAGCGCTGGGTTTCGGCTTTCGTTGCGGCTTCCTGGGCCTGCTGCACATGGACATCGTCCAGGAGCGCCTGGAACGCGAGTACGACCAGAGCCTGATCACCACCGCGCCGTCCGTCGAGTACCAGGTGGTGATGAAGGACGGCTCGCTGCTCATCGTGGAAAACCCCTCGCGCCTGCCCGACCTCACCAAGGTCGAGGAGATCCGCGAACCCATCATCACCGCCACCATCCTGGTGCCCGAGGCGTATCTGGGCAACGTCATGACGCTGTGCAACCTGAAGCGCGGCGCCCAGGTGGACATGAAATACCTGGGCCGCCAGGTCATGATCAAGTACGACATTCCCTTGAAC
>CAISDD010000199.1 GCA_903883985.1 uncultured Pseudomonadota bacterium
CGCAGGCGTTGAAGCTTGCTGGTCCGGAGTCTCCAGAATAGTTTTTTCATCAGGCTGCGCGGCTCATCTGCACGCAGCGCCAACAGGCGAAGATATAGCCGTATCTGCAATGCTTCCGACCATTGGTCGTTCTCCATGAGGCGCATATAAGCTTGCAGGACAGCCAGATTTCCATCCCGGCAGTGCTCGAAACGGACGTCCGGATGCTTGGATTTAAGCAACTTTTTGTTGCGCCGTAACAGCACCTTCTGCTCCGGAGATTCGCTGAACGTGGCGCTGCCCACGTGGATAACAAAGACATCCTCTGTGATCATCTGACGATAGCCCGCAGCGCGTAGCCTCAGGCTGAAATCAAAATCTTCGTAATATCCCAGACCGAACTCCGTATCCAGCCCTCCTAGCTTCTCCCATGCCTCGCGCCGAATGGCCACGCAGAAGAAGTCGCTGCGGTATGTTGGCATCAGATGGCCGGTTGGATTTTCGATCAACGACTTGCCAATGCCCAGGAGATCGGGGGTGGATTTTTCCCGCAGCCACAGGCGCTGACCGTTGCCAGCGGCATTGGTGATCGGACAAAGCATGCCCACATCCTCTTCACACGAAGATACCGCCCGGAGCAAAGCTTTGACGGCGCCTTCCGGGAAAATAGTGTCGTTGTTGACCAGGAGCAGCCACTTTCCTCGAGCCTGTGCCGCACCGTAGTTCATGCCACCCGCGAAACCCCGGTTTTCGTCGCTGCGGAGGAATTGGAAGCCAGGATGGGCGAAGCACCATGCTTCGGTCTTGTCAGCAGATTCGTCTCCTGAGCCGTTGTCCACCACCAAAAATTCAAGCGGCGAGTTGGCGGCCGAGTCGTTCAGGCTTTCCAGGCAGGCCTTCGTATGGCGCTCGAAGTCGCGAAAACCGAGGATGATGAGGGAGAGTTTTGGCGGAGCAGGCAGCATGGCGTTCAGATCGAATGGCGCCGCGTCAGTGTCAGGAGTCGCAGAGGAGCTGCCGCGACAACTCCGGGTCGCGGATATAGAGAACCTGACCCTGGATTTCGATGTGCCCCTGGTCAGACAGCTTGTGCAGGAGGCGGGAAAGGGTTTCCGGCTTGACGCCGATGCGCGAGGCGATGATCTGCTTGGGCGCTTCCAGTTCGACTCTCTGGCGACCCGCCTCATCCGGATCGGCGTGGTCGAGCAGGTACTGCAACAGGCGGTCGGCGCCTTTCATGAGCGTGAGTCTGTCGATTTCGTTGACCAGCATGTGCAGGCGCGCGCTCATGCCCGCCATCAAACGGAAGCAGCGATTCACATCCTGCGCCATCCAGGACTTGAATTCGCGGCCGTTGATGGCCACCAGTCGCACGGCGGTCTGCGCCGCCGCGTTGATCGGATAGTGTCCACCCATAAATAGCGCTGCCTCGGCGAACAGGCGGCTGGCCCCGACCAGCTCGATCACCTTCTCGTCGCCCTGGGGCGAGGCTCGGAACAGTTTGACAATGCCTTCCGCCACCCAGTAGATGGCATCCACCGGGTCGCCCTGGCGAAACAGCGGCTGGCCCGGGGCGAGTTGCAGGACAGAGGCATGGCGGATGGCTTCCAGGTACTCGTCGTCCTGCAAGCCGGAGAACAGGTAGGCGCGGCGCAGGGTTTCGGCGTCGGCTTTGCTCAGGGATGGTTTCATGGGCATCAGACCGCGGGTGCGATGGGCAGGAGATCGCCGAAGCGGCGGATCGCGGAAAAATCGGCCACGTCCTTATCCGGCAGATGGGTGTCAGGCCGCAGCACCGCCAACAGGTATTTGATTCCGTACTCACGGGCGCTGCGCAGTACCGGCAGACTGTCATCCACCAGCAGGCTGTGTGCCGGATCGAAGGGTTCCACCCGGCGCAACGCCGCCCAGAACGCCGGGTCTTCCTTGGCCAAACCATAGGAGTGTGCGCTATGCATGGCATCGAAATGCACACCCAGAGCGGTGCGGCCCATCTTCAGGGCGAGGCTTTTGTGATGCGCGTTGGTGACCAGCACCACCCGTTTTCCCGCAGCCCTGACCTGCGGGAGGAACTCGACCACATCGGGATGCACCGCGATGAGATGCGCCAACTCCTCCTTGAGCCGGACGATATCCAGTCCGAGCCGTTCGCTCCAGTAATCCACGCAATACCAGGACAGAGTTCCCGCCACGGCGTCATAGCGGCGAAAGCATTCGGCGTGGGCCTCTTCGTAGGGCAAACCATGCTTCTCGGCGAACTTCTCCGGCACATAGATCTGCCAGAAGTGGTTGTCGTAATGAAGATCGAGCAGCGTGCCATCCATGTCGAGCAGGAGGGTATCGATTTCGGGCCAGGGCAGCATGTCTATGCAGTTAGTTTCGGATTCGATCCGCGGGTCTGGAAAGACGCAGGCAGGATGCCTGCGCTACTGGTGGTGGCGAGACGTAGCCGGAAATCGCCGACCAGGTCTGGAAAGACGCAGGCAGGATGCCTGCGTTACTGGTGGTGGCGAGACGTAGCCGGGAATCGCCGACCAGGTCTGGAAAGACGCAGGCAGGATGCCTGCGTTACTGGGGGTGGCGAGACGTAGCCGGGAATCGCCGACCAGGTCTGGAAAGACGCA
>CAISDD010000200.1 GCA_903883985.1 uncultured Pseudomonadota bacterium
CAACGAGACTACGGGGCGCTGGAGCGCCATGGGATGCGTTCCCACGCTGGAGCGTGGGAACGATAAAATTAAGCTGCCGGCGCAGACCCTCATCCCCGGACCTTCCCCCGGAGGGGGAAGGGGGTGGAACTCTCTCCCTTTGGGAGAGAGCAGGGTGAGGGGCCCGGTGGCAAACCAAATCTGTTTCGCAGCATCACTTAAAGACCCAATTCCATAAAAAAGCGCCAAGCGCATTCCAGAATTAACCGCCTAAATCCCGGTCTGGATCAGGAAATCTGAGTGTTCTTTCGTGTGGCCTAAGCTCCCCCGGCCGCGAAGCCTCCCGCCTGGCGCAGGCTGATGACCGGCCATCCGCGCACCTGGGCGTGTTGGCGCAAGGTGGCGTCCGGGTCCACCGCCACCGGGTGCTGCACTCGTTCCAATAGCGGCAGGTCGTTTTGCGAGTCGCTGTAGAACCAGCTCTGCGTCACATCCGCCCAGGTCTTCCCCTGATGCGCCAACCATAGATCCAGGCGCTCGATCTTGCCCTCGCGGAACGCGGGCCGGCCTGCGACTCGGCCGGTGAATTCGCCGCCATCCTCTTCTGGTTCGGTGGCGATCAGGTGGGTAATGCCCAGATGCCGGGCGATCGGGGCGGTGACAAAACGATTCGTGGCGGTGATGATCATGCGTACATCCCCGGCGTGGTGTTGCAGCAATTCCGCCGTACCCGCAGCGACGATGGGCAGGATACGGCTCGCCATGAACTCGCCGTGCCAGGCATCCAACTGCGCGCGCGGATGCCGTGCCAGGGGCTTCAACTGGAAGTCGAGAAACTCGTAGATGTCCAGGGTGCCCGCCTTGTACTGGTCGTAGAAGTGCTGATTGAGCGCTTCATAGACTTCGCGGTCGAGTACGCCTCGGTCGATCAGGAATTGCGCCCACTCGAAATCGGAATCGCCGGCGAGCAGAGTGTTGTCGAGGTCGAAGAGGGCCAGGCGCATGGTCAATCAGCGTTTTCTAATAGAATGGCAGCAAAGTATAGCGGACCCGGTTACATGAATATCGTTTCCAGCAGCATCCCTCCCGGTTGGACCTGGCTGCTCTGGCTCGCCAGCGCGTTGCTGGGTGGCGTGATTCTGCGGCGCGCGCACTGGTCCATGCTGGCGGACCGGCGCAACCTCAATATCTTTCTGGGCGCGACCGTGGCCGCTCTGGCGCTTTGGCTGATCAAGGCCGGGATCAAGCCGGGCCTGAACTTCCACCTCCTGGGAGCCACCGTCCTGACGCTGATGTTCCGGCCCCTGTTCGCCCTGTTTTCCCTGGGGCTGGTGATCGCCGCCGTCACCTTCTGGCAAGGGGAATATGGCGCGTATGCGGCCAATCTGCTGATCATGGACGTGGTGCCGGTGGCGGTGAGCTGGGCCACCTTCCGCTATGTCGACCGGCGCCTGCCCAATCACCTGTTCATCTACCTCTTCCTCGACGCCTTCTTCGGCGCAGCCCTGGCGACCGCCTGCGTCGGCCTGGTTTCGACCGGCTTCGCCGCACTCTGCGGCAGTTACTCTTTGCACTACCTGCTGGAGGAATACTTGCCCTACTACCTGCTCTTGGCCTGGGCCGAAGCCTTCACCTCCGGCATGATCGTCACCTTGCTGGTGGTCTACAAGCCCGAGTGGGTCGCTACCTTCGACGACAAGCGTTACCTCGAAGGGAAATAGGCTTACTGCGGCGAGCCGTCAGGCTTTCCATCGGGAGGAACGCCCACGGGCAAAGTGAATAGGAAGCGGGCTCCGCCTTCGGGGCAATTCTCTGCGCGTACCGTGCCTTTGTGCGCTTCGACGATGGCGCGGACGATCGCCAGGCCCAGGCCCAGGCCGACGCCACCCACAGCCGACTCATCGACGCCGCAGGTGAACTTGTCGAACAGACTCTCTTCTTTCCCGCGTCGCAGGCCGGGACCGTTGTCGGATATGCTGATGACGACACGATCTCCGGTATGACGGGCCTTGATCTCGATGTGACTGCCTGGCAGTGTGTATTTCGCGGCGTTTTCCAGCAGGTTGCAGATCACCCTTTCCATCAGTGTGGCATCGAATTCAAGTCCGCGGCAACCTTCACTTTCCCGCGCGCATCCGGCAGCAGGATGCAAACCTGGGATTGGAACAGGCCCTCCAGGTGGCTCCTGGCGTTCTCCACGATCTGCTCGACCTGAAGGGCGCCCGCCAGCTCCCGGCCGAGTTCGTTGATCGCCCGAATGCGCCGCTCGCGGTAGGCGGCGATGCGTGCCTGGAGGCGAAGGTCGGCCGTCAGGGAACCGAGGATCAGTGCCACCGGCAGCATGATGGCTAAGGTCAGCAGGGTGCGTGGGGCGGCGACGGCCAGGGAATAGTTGGGCGGCACAAAAAAGAAGTCGAAGGCCAGCAGCGAGAGTACTGATCCCAGAACGGAAGGCCCGCGGCCGTAGCGCGCCGCAATCCAGACGGTGCCCAGCAGGTAGAGCATGAGCAGATCGGCCGGATTGAAGTAGGCCGGCTGCGGCATCGCCAGGAGGGTCGTGGCGATGCAGACCCCGAGCGCCCAAATTTCAGGCCGACGAGGATCAGGTCGATGGCCTTGATGCCAATGAAGGGTGCGATCAGGCCGCCCGCTCCATAAACCGTTCCGCCGCAACAGTTTCGCACGGCCGTTCCGAAGAAACTGACCTCCCCCTCGGGGGGGGGGGGGGGACGAGCATGCGAGTAAGGGGGTTGTAACATTCAGTCTCCTGCCTTGGGTTCGCCGGGTTTGGTCGTACCCGCCTGAGCCAGCGCCAGGTAGCCTTGATAGCGGCGGTCGGCATCTTTTTGGGCCTGGGCCTGGAAGCGTTCTGCGGCTTCCGGGTGGCTGCGGCCCAACATGGCGAAGCGGGTCTCGCTTTCCATGAATTCGCGGATCGGGCGGCTGGGGGCGGCGGAATCGAGCTTGAAGGGATTGCCGCCGGCCTCGAACACGCGCGGATCGAAGCGGAACAGCGGCCAGTGCCCGCTCTTTACCGCCGCGTCCTGTTGCCGCAGATTGTGGAGCAGATCCACGCCATGGGCGATGCAGGGGCTGTAGGCGACCATCAATGCCGGGCCGTCGAAACTTTCTGCTTCGTGGAACACGCGCAGGGTTTGGGTGTCTTTGGCGCCATAGGCCAGGGTGGCGACGTAGACATGGCCGTAATCCGAGGCGAGCTTCGCCAGATCCTTCTTGCCCGTGGACTTGCCGCCGGCGGAGAACTTGGCGACCGCGCCTATGGGCGTGGACTTGGAGGTCTGGCCGCCGGTGTTGGAATAGACTTCGGTGTCCAGCACCAGGATGTTGACGTCGTAGGGCAGGGAGAGGACGTGGTCCAGGCCGCCGTAGCCGATGTCGTAGGCCCAGCCATCGCCGCCGATGATCCATACCGAGCGGCGGATCAGCCATTCGGCCAGTGTCGCCAGTTCGCGCACTCGGGCTGCTTGCGGCGCCTCGCTCAGCTTCTCCAGGAGTGCGCCCACACGGGCTCGCTGCGCGCGGATGCCGGCTTCCGTGCGCTGTTCCGCAGCCACCAGTGCGGCCGCCAGATCGCCGCCGATGTCGCCGGCCAGTTCCCGCACCAGGGCCTGGGCGTGGGCCATCAGTCGGTCGGACGCCAGGCGCATTCCCAGGCCGAATTCGGCATTGTCCTCGAACAGCGAGTTGGACCAGGCCGGCCCTTGACCGTGTGCATTGGTGGTGTAGGGGGTGGTGGGCAGGTTGCCGCCGTAGATCGAAGAGCAGCCGGTGGCGTTGGCGACCAGCATGCGGTCGCCGAACAGTTGCGTGGCCAGGCGGATGTAGGGCGTCTCGCCGCAACCGGAACAGGCGCCGGGGAATTCGAACAGCGGGTCGAGCAGCATGGCGCCGGGAATCGTGGTGTGCTTGACGGCGTCGCGGTCGAATTCTGGCAAGGCCAGAAAGAATGCCAGATTGTCGCGTTCGGGAGCGCGCAAGGGCTCGATCCCGGCCATGTTCAAGGCCTTGTGTGAGACATTGGACTTGTCGCGGATGGGGCAGGCTTCGACGCAATCGCCGCAGCCGGTGCAGTCTTCGGGCGCGACCTGGTAGCTCATGCGAGTGCCGGCGGGGTAATCCTTGCTCTTGGCGAGCACATGCTTGAAGGTCGCGGGCGCGCCCGCTGTGCGCTCGAGCGGGAAGAGGCGGGCGCGGATGGCGGAATGCGGGCAGACGAAGACGCACTTACCGCATTGGGTGCACAGCGCTTCGTCCCAGACCGGGATTTCCAGGGCGATGTTGCGCTTCTCGAACTTCGCCGTGCCCACCGGCCAGGTGCCATCGGCCGGCATGAGCGACACGGGAAGACGGTCGCCCAGACCGGCGTAGATCGGCAGGGTGACGTCGCGGACGAAGGCGGGGACCTGTAGCGCAGGCATCCCTGCCTGCTTCAGCGTCTGATTGCCGTTAGCGGAGAGCAGGCTGGAAGCCTGCGCTACATTCACCTGGTGCAGGTGCGCCAACGTCATGTCGATCGCCCGGTGGTTCAGTTCCACCAGGCGACGGCTCTTCCTGCCATAGGTTTTCTCCACCGCCTTCTTGATCGCGGCGATGGCCTGTTCCTGCGGCAGGATGCCGGAGATGGCGAAGAAGCAGGTCTGCATGATGGTGTTGATGCGCCGGCCCATTTCCGCAGCCGTGGCCACCTTGTAGGCGTCGATCACCCAGAAGGAAAGGTTCTTCTCGACGATCTGGCGGCGCAGGTTTTCCGGCAGGTCGTCCAAGGCGGCGTCGGCCGTCACGGCGGTGTTGAGCAGGAACACGCCCCCGGGTTTCGCCTCTTTCAGGACGTCGTAGCGTTCGGTGAATATGGCCTGGTGGCAGGCGACGAAGCCGGCGTCGTTCTCGTCCACGAGGTAGGCGGAGCGGATGGGCGACTCGCCGAAGCGCAGGTGCGAGACGGTGACGGCGCCGGACTTCTTCGAGTCGTAGACGAAATAGCCCTGGGCGAAGAGCGGGGTGTCCTCGCCGATGATCTTGATCGAATTCTTGTTGGCCGATACCGTGCCGTCGGCGCCCAGGCCCCAGAACACGGCGTGTTGCAGGGCGAGGCAGGCGTCGGAGCGGAAGTCCGTGTCCCACGGGAGCGACAGGTGGGTGAGATCGTCGTGGATACCCAGGGTGAACTGGCGGCGTGCCTGCATTTGCGTTAGTTCGTCGAACACCGCTTTCACCATGCCCGGGGTGAATTCTTTGGAACCCAGGCCATAGCGGCCGCCGAGGATGCGCGGCATCGCTCGCCCGGCATCGGCCGCGGCGTTTGCGAAGGCAACCAGCACATCCTTGTAGAGCGGTTCGCCGTCGGAACCTGGCTCCTTGCAGCGGTCGAGTACGGCGATGGAGCGCGCGCTCCTCGGGACTGCCGCGATGAGCGCAGCAGGGTCGAATGGGCGGTAGAGGCGCACCTTGAGCACACCGACTTTTTCGCCGTGCGCGCAGAGGTGCTCCACGGTTTCGTGTGTGGTTTCCGCGCCCGAACCCATCACCACGATCACCCGATCGGCGTCTGGATCGCCCACATAATCGAATAGCCCGTAGGCGCGCCCGGTGAGGCTGGCGAAACGGTTGAACGCCGCCTGGACGATATCGGGAAAGGCGTCGTAATAGGGGTTGGCGCGTTCGCGGGACTGGAAGAACACGTCCGGGTTCTGCGATGTGCCGCGCAGGACCGGGTGTTCGGGCGAGAGGGCGCGAGCGCGGTGCGCGGCGACCTGGCCGTCGTCTATCATCGCCCGCAGCGTGTCACGCTCGATTTCGACGATCTTGGCGACCTCGTGCGAGGTGCGAAAACCATCGAAGAAATGCAGCACCGGAATCCGCCCGGAGAGGCTCGCGGCTTGGGCGATGAGGGCGAAGTCGTGCGCTTCCTGGACGCTGGCGGCGGCGAGCAAGGCGAATCCGGTGCCCCGGCAGGCCATGACGTCGGAGTGGTCGCCAAAGATCGACAGGGCATGGGTGGCCAGGGCTCGGGCGGCGACATGCAGCACGAAAGGCGTCAATTCACCCGCGATCTTGTACATGTTGGGGATCATCAACAGCAGGCCCTGGCTGGCGGTGAAGCTGGTCGCCAAGGCCCCCGCCGTGAGGGCGCCGTGCAGGACGCCGGCAGCGCCTCCTTCGGACTGCATCTCGATGACTTTTGGGACCGAACCCCAGAGATTCGGGCGCGCTTGGGATGCCCATTCGTCGGCCCATTCGCCCATGTTGGACGAAGGCGTGATTGGATAGATGGCGATGACTTCGTTGCACAGATAGGCGATGTGCGCGGCCGCTTCGTTGCCGTCTATCGTCAGGGTGCGGGAGGGGGTCATGGGGAAGGCTTTCCTTGCCAGTCGGGTAATAAAATGCCGACAGGATGCCGGTGCGGCACCCTCAGTCAGCCGGGAAGCTGGATCTGGCCGTTCCTGCTGTATTGGTAGTCGTGGAATACATGCTCGGCGGAGAGCAAGGCATAGTCGCCGTCTGCCTGTTTCACCGAGGTATCCTTGAGCCGATAAGTGGTATGGCCGCAGGTCCACAGGTCGAAGTCGCGCATGTGGGTACACAAACAGGTCTTGTCGTATACCTTCACCTTCTTCTCACCTGGGTGCGCGGCCACCTCGCGGTTATAGGCGTCGATGTAGGAACAGCGGCCGTTGGCGTCGAGGATGTAGCCGAAGGATTCGCAGTTGGGATGGGTGCCAGCGCCGATGGCCGGGCTGCTCTTGATCATGCGCATCGGATAGCCGGTGGGCGAGATGCCATTGACCACGATGTCGGACTCGGAGGCTTTGTAGTACTCCTGCTTGATCGGGTCGGGCAGCCCGCATTCGCGGGTCACGGTGAAGCGGGTGGCGACCTGCACGGCGGCAGCACCCGCCTCCAGGAAGGCGGTGGCGTCGGAGCCGGTGAAGATGCCCCCGGCCGGGATGAGCGGAATGTCGATCTGCTCGGTGGCGAGCCAGGTCCGGATTTCGGCGACGATGCGGGCCAGGTCGTATTCCGCCCAGTCCATGCCGAACCCCAGGTGGCCGCCGGCGAGCGGCCCTTCCACCACGACGTAGTCGGGCAGGCGCCCGCTGCGGCTGCTCTTGCGCAGGAATAGCTGCAAGGCGCGCAGGGAAGAGACGATGATGCCCAGCCGGGCGTCGCGAAAACGCGGATGCGCCTCGATCATGCCGAAAGAACTCAGATGCAGGCCCGCCGCCAGGGTGATGCCGTCTATGCCGGCGTCTAGCGCGGCGTTGAGTCTCACCTTGAGCGTCTCGCGGGGCGCATTCATGGTGAGTTTTTCCATGCAGTTGATGAACACCAGGCCGCTGCCCTGCTTGGCATCCATCGCCCTGCGCACATGCAATCGGGTGGCCTCTTCGAGTTCGCCCAGATGGAATTTGACCGTGCTCTTGTCGTCCAGGTTGGTTACGTTGGACTTGTATAGCTTCAACTTGTCCTTGACGTAGCGGGTCTTCAGGTGGCGGTCGATGACGGTGGGCACCATCGCATCGGAAATGTGGCCGATACCGCCCAGGCGCGCGGCTTCCAGCGCCAGTTCGACAGTAGAGATGTCCACGCCCATGCCGCCGATCATGATCGGCACGAGTTCCTTGTCGCCGAGGTGGAAGCGGAAATCATCCACGCATTTCAGGGTTGTCATCTTCAGGAAGGGAAAAGTTGAGCGAGCCAGCGCCGGTCCGCCATGATAAGCCTTGACGCGCCCGGCAGCCAGCCGTTGCCGGTAGACCCGGCACCGTTTGCCTGTCCGCATGGTTGCCGTTATAAGTCAGCATGGCTAAATCCACGACGACCTATGTTTGTTCCCAGTGCGGCGGGCAGACCAGCAAATGGCAGGGACAGTGTCCACACTGCCTGGCATGGAACACCCTCGCCGAATCCCTCCAGGAAACCAAGCCCAGTCGTTTCCAGGCGCTCGCCGCCAGCGGCCAGGTGGTGCGCCTGTCCGCCGTGCAGGCGGTCGATACCCCGCGCATGGCGACGGGTATGCCGGAGTTCGACCGGGTGCTGGGCGGTGGCCTGGTCGGCGGCGGCGTGGTGCTGATCGGCGGCGACCCTGGTATCGGCAAGTCCACGCTGTTGCTGCAGGCGCTGGCGGAAATCAGCACACGGGTGAAGACCCTGTATGTCAGCGGCGAGGAATCTGCGGCCCAGATCGCCTTGCGCAGCCGCCGCCTGGGGCTGTCCGCCGACATTCCGCTGCTGACCGAAATCCGCCTGGAATCCATTTTCGCCACCCTGAAGGTCGAACAGCCGCAGGTGGCGGTGATCGACTCGATTCAGACCGTGTACACGGAGCAACTGCAATCCGCACCAGGCAGTGTCGCCCAGGTGCGCGAATGCGCGCAGGAACTCACCCGCCACGCCAAGCAGGCCGGCATCACCATCCTCCTGGTCGGCCATGTCACCAAGGAAGGCACGCTCGCGGGCCCCCGGGTACTGGAGCACATCGTCGACACCGTGCTGTATTTCGAGGGGGATACCGGCTCCAGCTTTCGCTTGATCCGCGCCTTCAAGAACCGCTATGGCGCGGTCAACGAGCTGGGCGTGTTCGCCATGACCGACAAGGGGCTGAAGGGCGTGAACAACCCCTCCGCCTTGTTTCTCAACCGCGACGAACGTGAAGCACCCGGTTCCTGCGTGGTGGTGGCGCTGGAAGGTACGCGCCCCCTGCTGGTGGAAATCCAGGCCCTGCTCGATTCCACCCATAGCCCCAGCCCGCGCCGCTTGACGGTGGGCCTGGACGGTAACCGCCTGGCCATGTTGTTGGCGGTGCTGCACCGCCACGGCGGCATTGCAGTTCACGACCAGGACGTGTTCGTCAACGCCGTGGGCGGAGTCAAGATCACGGAGCCTGCGGTGGATCTGGCCGTGGCCCTGGCCGTGGTCTCCTCGCTGCGCAACAAGCCGATCCCGCACAAGTTGGCGGTATTCGGCGAAATTGGACTGGCTGGCGAGATTCGCCCGGTGCAGCGCGGTCAGGAGCGCCTGAAGGAAGCCGCCAAGCTGGGCTTCACCCAGGCCCTGTGCCCGAAGGCCAATCTGCCCAGGGGCAAGATCGCGGGCATGGAAGTGAAGGGCGTTGCCAGTCTGGCCGAGGCGCTTGAGTACTTCCGCGGGCTATGATTCCCGGCCTCGTGCAGTGTGTGGGAGCGGGCTTGCCCGCGAGGGCTGCTCGCCCACCACACAGGTATTCGCCGCCGGCCGGCTCCCGGGCCGATTCCCTCGCCGCCACCAGATCGTTCTTTCGTTTTTCATCGAGCCTGCGGACAATCCACCCCATCATCTTTTCGAGCCACAGACCATGGTGCAATCGCTTTGGTATTTACGCCACGCCGGCAGTACCCTCGGACCCTATCCGTCGCCCCAGGTCGATGAATTGCTGCGCGCCGGGGCGATTACCGAGGACTGGGAAATCAGTCTGGATGAGCAGGACTGGCTGTCGCTCAAGGAAAGTGGTCGTTTCCCCGCCCAGGAATCCGATTTTCAGGGGGAGTCCGGTGCCCGGCAGTCGGCCTGGGTCGAGGAACGCCAGCGCGCTCGCGCGCGCTGGCGCGAAGGCGACGCCCCGCTGCCGCATGACGAGCAGCGGGACGAGACGCGGCGCCAGGCGCTAGGCCAGGACCAACTTCGCACCGAGCATCTCATGGCCGAGGCCAGGAGGCGTCGACCCTCGTCGCTGATCGGGTTGCTGGCTGCGCTGGCTGCGCTGGGCGCAGTCGGTCTGAGCGTGTGGTGGGGGCAGCGGCCGATTCTGACCTCGCTGGATCATGCCGTGAACTGCGCATCGCCCGCAGGGGAAGGCGTCAACTGGAGCGGTTGTGATAAGCGTGGCGCGACCCTGGCCGGCGTCCTCCTGCGCAATGCCCGCCTGGAGCGCACGCGCCTGGGGGATGCTCATCTCGCCGGTGCGATCATGGAGTACGCCAACGCCAAGGGTGTGAACTTGCGCAATGCCGATCTGCATGGAGCGAAGCTGGTCGCGGCCGATCTGACCGGGGCGGATATCTCCGGGGCGGATCTGTCCGGCGCGAATCTGCGTTACGCCGTCTTCGAGGGTGCGCTTATGGCCGGAACCCGGCTGGATCATGCGGTCTGGAGCGATGGCCGTACCTGCGCGCCTGGATCGGTCGGGGCCTGCCTTTGACTGCTCATGATTTTCCGGCATCCTCCTCGATCGTGCTGTATTCGCGTGACAACGCGCGTTATCAGGCGCTGCGCAGCCTTGCATCCGAGCGGCGTGCGCGCCGCCAGGCGGGCGCCACCCTGATCGATGGCGAGCACCTGCTCGAGTCCGCGCTGGCAGCGGGCATCACGCCGCGCAGCCTGGTGTTCTCCGCCAGTTCGCAGGAAAGCAGGGTGGCACGGTGGCAAGCGCGCCTGCCCCAGGTTCCGCTGCTGCGCCTGTCCGATGCGCTGTTCGCCACGCTCTCTCCGGTCGAGTCGCCCACGGGCGTGCTCGCGGAAATCGCCATCCCCACGCGAATCAACGCTGCGGCGCGGTTCGTGGTGTTGCTGGAAGACATCCAGGACCCTGGCAATCTGGGTGCGCTGCTGCGCACCGCCGCCGCCGCCGGGGTGGAGCAGGCCTATCTTTCCACCGCCTGCGCCGATGCCTGGTCGCCAAAAGTCTTGCGCGGCGGCCAGGGCGCGCACTTTCGCCTGGGGTTGGAGGAGCGTGCCGACCTGGTAGACGTGGCCCGGCGCTTTCCCGGCACCCTCCACGCCGCCGTGCTGGGCGCAGGCATTTCCCTGTTCGATCTGGATTTGCGCGATCCGGTGGGTTTCGCCTTCGGCAACGAGGGCGCGGGCCTGTCCGAGGCGCTGCGAGCCTGTGCCCGTCCGTTCAGCATCCCCATGAGCGACCAGGTGGAATCGCTGAACGTGGCGGCCGCCGCCGCCGTGTGCCTTTTCGAACGGGTCAGGCAGCAGGGCGCCCAGGGGAAGAACGCCGGTTAGCGCTTACACGGCACCTGCTTCGTAGGTATTGCCGGTATGCCGACCCACCCATGCGGTCTCATGGGGTAGGGGTGGAATTGGCCGACGATAGCGTTCTTTTACGGTAAGTGATGCTGCGAAACAGATTTGGTTTGCCACCGGGCCCCTCACCCTGCCCTCTCCCGAAGGGAGAGGGTTCCACCCCCTTCC
>CAISDD010000201.1 GCA_903883985.1 uncultured Pseudomonadota bacterium
GGACTAAACCCGCGGACTAAACCCGCGGACTAAACCGCAGACCACACCCGCCGTAAGTGTTAGCGGCAGCGCTGGTTGGTACGATATTTTTTGTGTCGGTGTCAGCCGATACGAAGCAGAGGTGCTATTTTACCACTAATCCATATTCCCTACTAAGCTCGGAAATCGGACCACTGACGTAAAGTGAAGAGGTGACGGTTTGATGTTGGACATCGAAGGCTTGCTAGCACCCGTGAGCGTAGGCATTCCCGCGGGGGAAAACCTTGAATACGCCGAAGTGGACCAGTTGGAACGCCTGGCGTTGGGAACCCGGGGCGTCTACGATCCCTCGACGCAGGAGGAGGTTGGTGCCGTTGAACCGGATTGGCGCCAGGTTCGCGACTCGGCCATCGGTCTGTTCGCCCGAACCAAGGACTTGCGCGTTTGCGTCTTGCTCACCTTTGCGCTGCTCAGGCTGGAAGGCTGGTCGGGCCTGGCAGCCGGTTTGACCCTCATCGAAGGCCTGCTCGAACGCTACTGGGACGGTGTCTACCCGCCCCTGGACAAGGAGGCGGGCGATGATCCCATCGACCGCCTGAACGTCCTGGCCAATCTGACGGACCCCGAACGGTCGCTGCCCATGTTTCGCGCCACGGTGATCCTGGAGTCCCGTGAGGTGGGTCGATACACGCTGCGCGATCTGGATCTGGCCCAGGGGCGTTTGCCCGTGAGCGAAGGCACGCGCGCTCCCAGTCTCGAACTCCTTGCCGCGGCCTGGCTCAAGGGGGTCGATGAGCACAACCGGCTACGTCAAAGCGGTGTCGAACAGGCCTTGCGAGCGGTCAAGGCGATCAACCAGGGTTTCCAGGATCGTTGCGGGCAGAGCCCGGGTTTAGACGCCATCGGGCAACTGTTGTGGAGGCTGAAGGAGTTTTACGGTTCGGTCGTGTCACAGGGTGAACCGACCGAGACGGTCGTGGAGCCGGCTGGGGAATATCTGCAAGCGCAGACCGTTGCCGCCGGGCGGGCGGGTTCCCTGTCGAGTCGAGCCGAAGCCGTGCGCCTGTTGAAACAGGTTTCGGAGTTTCTGAAGCGGACGGAGCCCTGCAATCCCGCGCCGATATTCATCGATCGTGCGGCCAGGCTGGCCGAGCTCGATTTCGTTGGGATTGTGAAGGAATTGATGCCGGAATCCAAAGAGCGTATCGAGTTGTTCGGTGGTATCCGCTTCGAGGACTGAGTTTGTCTACCTACGAGGAGTGAATCGAAATGGCCGATAGCAGTCAGAAGTTCATCGCCCGCAATCGCGCGCCGCGTGTACAGATCGAGTATGACGTTGAGGTCTACGGCGCCCAGACGAAGGTCCAGCTTCCCTTCGTCATGGGCGTGATGGCGAACCTCTCGGGCAGGCCGGCCGAGCCCCTGGCACCCGTCGCCGACCGCAGTTTCCTCAACATCGATGCCGACAATTTTGATGATCGCCTCAAGGCGATGAAGCCGCGGGTGGCTATCCAAGTACCCAACACGCTGACCGGCGAAGGCAATCTTAGCGTCGATCTCACGTTCGAGAGCATGGGCGATTTTTCTCCCGAGGCCGTGGCGTACAAGGTCGATGCCTTGAACAAGCTGCTTGAGGCCCGCACCCAACTGGGCGACCTGTTGACCTATATGGACGGCAAGGTCGGTGCGGAAGAATTGTTGACCAAGGTATTGAACGACCCGGCCCTGCTCAAGTCCCTGTCCACCGCACCCAAGCCCGCTGACGCTGCGTCCTGACAGGCTGGATAGAACTCACAAACTGGAGATCTCGGCAATGGCTACCCCTCAGGAAGAAGCACGGCTGCAATCCGGCGCCACTGCGGAGCTGGACGATTTCACGGCACTCTTGCAGAAAGAGTTCAAGCCCAAGAGCGATCAGGCCAGGTCGGCAGTCGAGACTGCGGTCAAGACGCTTGCCCAGCAGGCACTGGCCGACACCCAGCTGGTTTCGGCGGACGTCTACAAGACCATCGAGGCGATGATCGCGGCCATCGACAGAAAACTCACCGAACAGATCAATCTGATCCTGCATCATGAGGAATTCACCCGTCTGGAGAGCGCCTGGCGCGGCCTACATTATCTCGTCAACAATACCGAGTCGGATGAGCAGCTCAAGATTCGGGTCATGAACATCAGCAAGACGGAGCTGCACAAGATACTGAAACGCTACAAGGGGACGAACTGGGATCAGAGCCCGATCTTCAAGAAGCTTTATGAGGAAGAGTTCGGTCAGTTGGGGGGAGAGCCTTACGGTTGCTTGGTGGGCGATTTTCACTTCGACCAGAGTCCGCCCGATGTCGAGTTGTTGGGTGAAATGGCCAAGATCGCCGCTGCGACCCACGCCCCCTTCATCACCGGCGCGTCGCCTTCGGTCCTGCAGATGGATACCTGGCAGGAACTCTCCAATCCGCGCGACATCACCAAGATCTTCCAGAACACGGAATACGCATCCTGGCGCTCGCTGCGGGAGAGCGAGGATGCCCGCTACATCGGCTTGGCCATGCCGCGGTTCCTGTCACGCTTGCCTTACGGCGCCAAGACCAATCCGGTGGAGGCGTTCGACTTTGAGGAGGAGGTCGAGGGCTCGGAGCACAACAAGTACGTCTGGTCGAACGCGGCCTACGCGATGGCCGTGAACATCAACCGCGCCTTCAAGCTCTACGGCTGGTGCACCACCATCCGCGGCGTCGAATCCGGCGGCGCCGTGCCCAATCTTCCGGTGCACACCTTCCCCACCGACGATGGTGGTGTCGACATGAAATGCCCCACCGAGATTGCCATCAGTGACCGGCGCGAAGCAGAACTGGCCAAGAACGGCTTCATGCCCCTGGTACATCGGAAACACAGCGATTTCGCCGCCTTCATCGGCGCGCAGTCCTTGCAGAAACCGGTGGAGTACGACGATCCGGACGCGACCGCCAACGCCAATCTGGCCGCGCGTCTGCCTTATCTTTTCGCCACGTGTCGCTTTGCGCACTATCTCAAGTGCATGGTACGCGACAAGGTGGGCGGGTTCTCCAGCGCCAGTTCGATGCAAGCTTATCTGCAAGACTGGATCATGCAGTTCGTGGATGGCAATCCGGAGACCTCCTCCGAGGACACCAAGGCGCGCAAACCACTCGCCGATGCCGAGGTGCTCGTGGAGGAAGTGGAGGGGAACCCGGGTTATTACACCTCGCGCTTTTTCCTCAGGCCGCATTATCAGCTTGAGGGCCTCAACGTCTCGTTGCGGCTGGTGTCGAAATTGCCTTCCTCCAAGGGGGGGTGAGTTAAGCCCGGTAGTCAGTGTTCCGGGCTTCCTGGTAATGAAAATATGGGGAGAGTGTCATGGCAGTGGACATGTTTATGAAGTTGGATGAGGTAAAGGGTGAATCGGTTGACAGCAAGCACGCCAATGAGATAGACGTCCTCGCCTGGAGTTGGGGCATGACTCAGGCGGGTACGACCCATATGGGTGCGGGCGGAGGGGCCGGCAAGGTGAATGTGCAGGACTTGAGTTTCACGAAATATATCGACAAGTCCAGCCCGGATCTGCAACTGGCCTGCTGTAATGGCAAGCACTTCAAGCAGGCGTTGCTGACCGTGCGCAAGGCGGGCGAGCATCCTCTCGAATACTTGAAGATCACCATGAAAGAAGTCATCGTCTCCAGCGTCACTACCGGTGGCAGTGGTACTCAGGACAGGTTGAGTGAAACCGTAACGTTCAACTTTGCCCAGTTCAATGTCGAGTACACGCCTCAAAAGCCTGATGGGAAGGGGGATGCCGTGGTCACGGTCGGCTGGGACATCGCCAAGAACGTCAAGGTCTGACGTGTCACCCACCTTGCGAAGGGGGATGGTGCCGTGTCTTTGAGCTGGTCCCTTCCCCTCACCTCCAGCCACTCGGATGGAACGACTCGGCAGCCGACTAGGCAGGCAAGGAATACCCACCATGTCTCTGCTTATCCCGCCAGCGAGAGGCGGGAAGTTCTGCTGAGCTCGACGCATGGCTGAAGCCCTGGCCCGGGACCGGCTCTATCCGTCGCTGCTCGATCGATTGACCGATGACGAGCCGGACAAGCGCCACGAGCCCCGGGATAACCGGGCCTGCACCCTGTCGCGTCTGCGCCAGGGCGTGTTGCGCGATCTCAACTGGTTGTTCAACGCGACACGTCTGTCTGACGACCTCGAAGACTATCCTCGGGTGCAACACTCTGTGGTCAATTATGGGCTGCCCGCGTTATCCGGGCACCCGGCCTCGGGCCTGGATTTTGCCGCAGTGACGCGCGTCCTGCGCCAGACCCTGCTGGATTTCGAGCCGCGCTTGATTCCGCACACGGTTCGCGTCACGGCGATTTCTTCTGCAAAGGAGAGTCCTCACAACGTGGTCTCGTTTCGGATCGAAGGCCAGATATGGTCCCTGCCCATCCCGATGGAGATTTACCTGCGCACGGACATGGACCTGGAAAACGGCCATACCCAGGTCGTGGAAGCGGATACGGACTGATCCATGGATCCCCGACTCCTCGATTATTACAACCAGGAGCTGCAACACATCCGCGAAGGCGCGGCCGAGTTTGCGCGCGATTTCCCCAAGATCGCGTCTCGCCTGGCTCTGGAGGCGACCAATGCGCAGGGGGAGTGTGTCGATCCCTACGTGGAACGTCTGCTGGAGGGGTTCGCCTTCCTCACCGCCCGTATCCAGATCAAGATCGACGCCGAATACGCCCGTTTTACCCAGGCGCTGCTGGAGATGGTGTACCCGGGGTATCTGGCACCGGTACCCTCCGCGATCATCGCGCGCATCACGCCCGACCCTGGCGAGCCTGGCCTGGCGGAGGGTTTCAGACTCCCCAGAGGGACCATGCTCAGTACCCGACTCGAACCCGGCCAGCGTACCCCTTGTCAATTCAGGACCGCTCATGACGTCATCTTGTGGCCGCTGCAGATCAAGGAAGCCAAATACTTCGGCCATGTGCCTGACCTGCCTCCGGGCGCCTTGAACGACCTCAATCCTGTTCGCGGCTGCCTGCGCCTGCGCCTGGCGGTCAACGCCGGTCTTGCCGCCCGCCAGTTGACGCTCGACAAGCTGGTGTTGCACCTGTGCGGCGATGAGGTCACCGCCCACAAGCTGCATGAACAGCTCTTCGCCAACTGTCTGGGTGTGCTGGTCACGGCAGGCAGCGGACGCAAGCAGTTTTCCCAGCGGCTGGACGCTGGAGCCGTGCAAGCCGTCGGTTACGAGGATGACGAGGCCATGCTGCCCGCTTCGCCGCGGGGTTTTGCCGGTTATCGGCTGCTCAAGGAATACTCGGTCATGCCTGCGCGTTTCCTGTTCGCGGCGGTCCATGGCCTCTCGTCTTGCCTGGGTCGGTGCCCCGGCAGCGAGTTCGAGTTGCTGTTCCTGTTTTGCAAGGCGGACAATGTCCTGGAGCGCAGCGTCGATGTCACTAACTTCGCATTGTTCTGTGTTCCTGCCGTCAACCTGTTCGCGAGGCGCGCCGATCGTATCCACCTCGGCAAGCTGGATCATGAGCACCATGTCGTGCCGGATCGGGCACGCCCCATGGACTACGAGGTTTTTCAGATAACCGGGGTGACCGGTTACGGCGAGAGCGGCGTGGACGAGGGCCAGGCGTTCGAGCCCCTGTACGCCTTGCATGATAGGCCCAGTCGTCAGGGTCAGGGCTACTACGCCCTCCGGCGCACGCCGCGCCTACTCTCGGAAAATCAGCGCCAGCGCGGGCCGCGTACCGGTTATGTGGGCACGGAAGTGTTTCTCTCCCTGGTGGACCCGACCTCGGCCCCTTATCCCGCGCGTATTGCCCAGCTTGCGGTCGAGACCCTGTGCACCAATCGCGATCTGCCCCTGACGCTGGCCTTCACGGGAGAGGACGATTTCAGCCTGGAAGTTGCCGCCCCGATCGAGGGCATCTCCTGTATCAAGGGGCCTTCCAGGCCGGCTTCGCCGGCCACGGAGGGGGAAATTCCCTGGCGGCTGATCAGCCATCTGTCGCTGAACTACCTCTCGGCAACGGATAGCAACCCCCAGGAGGGCGCGGCGGCCTTGCGCGAAATCCTGTCCCTCTACGGCCTGGATGGCCGTTCCCCGGTGCATAAGCAGATCGAGGGCGTCCATTCCATCGCGACGCGCAGCAGTCTGCGCCGAATGCCGGTGGCGGGTCCCATCGCCTTCGGTCGTGGCGTCGAAGTGGCCTTGACCCTGGACGAACGCGCTTTCGACGGCGCCGGCATTCTGCTTTTGGCTAGCGTGCTGGAAAGACTCTTTGCGCGCCACGCTTCCATGAATTCCTTCAGCGAAACGGTCCTGTATTCCGTGACTCGCGGAGAGATCAAACGATGGCCGCCGAGACTGGGACAGCGCCCGATACTCTGAGCCTCCTGAGGGAGATCGCCGCGGAGCCGCACCGTCATGGGTTTTTCCATGCCTTGCGCCGCATCGAGTGCGCCTATCCCGATGCCCCGCGCATCGGCGCCTCCAAGCGACTGAAGGAGGATCCCGTCCGCTTCGGCCAAACCCCTTCGCTGGCCTTCGCACCCGCCTCCTTGCTGGCCCTGGATTTGCCCGACGGCGACCGGCCTGCTCGCCTGATCGAGACTTTCTTTGGGCTGTTCGGTGCCTATGGTCCGCTCCCGCACTACCTGACCGAGTACGCACGCGACCGCCAGCGCAACGCCGGGGATGCGACCCTGGTGCGCTTCCTGGACACCTTCCATCACCGCCTGATCGCGCTGTTCTATCGCGCCTGGGCGGATGCCCAGCCCACGGTCAATCTGGATCGTCCGGACAGCGATGCGTTTGGCAGACGGGTCGGTGCGCTCTGCGGCCTGGGCATGAAGTCGCTGCGCGACCGGGACCGGGTGCCGGACTTTGCCAAGCTGGCCCATGTCGGCCTGCTGGCCAGGCAGGTGCGCAATGCCGACGGGCTGGCCTGGCTACTGGGCGATTATTTCCGTGTTCCGGTCGCGGTGAGCCAGTTCCAGCCTCACTGGATGGCGCTGCCGCGGGAGGCGCAGACAAGACTGGGGCGAGGCGAGACCAACGCGCAACTGGGCTTGACCGCCATCGCGGGCCTGCGTGTCTGGGATTGTCAGAGCCGCTTCAGGATCGTCCTGGGTCCGCTCTCCCTTGGCGAGTACGAACGATTTCTGCCTGGGCGCGCAAGCCTGTGCAGCCTGGCGGACTGGGTCAAGAACTATGTTGGGTTCGAGTTCTCCTGGGAGCTGCAACTGGTTTTGCGTAAGGAGCAGGTTCCCCGGTCCTGGCTGGGCAATTCCACCCATCTGGGATGGACGTCCTGGTTGGGCGTCAGGTCGGGCCGGGAAGATGCCGCAGACCTGGTGCTGCAGGGCGACGAAATTGCCTGAGCGGCGGGCTTCCCTTGGGGTACGCGCCGTGGGTGGCCGCCGCGAGGCTGCGTAGAGCCCGGTAGCGACGGCAGTATTCGATCTGGAAACTAACGAGAAGGAGGAGGCAAATGTCGGAGATCAACCGCGCAGCTTTGTTTGGCAAATTGAACCCGGTGGCCTACAAGTCCATCGAAGCCGCCACGGTATTCTGCAAGCTCAGGGGCAATCCTTATGTCGAACTGGTCCACTGGCTGCATCAGATCATTCAGAACCAGGACACGGATCTGCACCGCATCGTCAAGCACTATGACCTGGATGCCTCGCGCCTGGCCCGTGACATGACGACCGCGCTCGACAATCTGCCGCGCGGTGCGACCGCCATCTCCGACTTCTCGCCCCTGATCGAAGATGCAACCGAGCGTGGATGGGTCTTCGCCACGCTGATGTTCGGCGAGGGCGCGGTGCGCGTCGGCCACCTGATGCTGGGCGCGCTCAAGACCCCCACCTTGCGCCATGCTCTCCATGCCATCTCGCGCGAGTTCCAGAAGGTCAAAGGCGAAGATCTCAGCGACCATTTCGCGGACATTCTCGCTGGTTCTCCCGAAGAACGACTGGGCGCCCAGGATGGCTCTCGGGTTGGCGAGGGCGCTCCAGGAGAAGCCAGTGGAGCCATCGCCCCTGCCGCCATGGGTAAGCAGGAGGCGCTGAAGAAGTTCACCACCGATCTCACCGAACAGGCGCGTTCGGGCAAGATGGACCCCCTCGTCGGGCGCGATGAAGAAATTCGCCAGGTGGTCGACATCCTCATGCGGCGTCGCCAGAACAACCCCATCCTGGTCGGCGAAGCGGGTGTCGGCAAGACTGCGGTGGTCGAAGGTTTCGCCCAGCGCATCGCTCGCGGCGATGTGCCGCCCAGCCTTAAGGAAGTCGAATTGCGGGCCCTGGACATCGGTCTGCTACAGGCGGGTGCGAGCATGAAGGGCGAATTCGAGCAACGCCTGCGCTCGGTCATCGATGAGGTGCAGGCCAGCCCGAAACCCATCATCCTGTTCATCGACGAAACCCATACCCTGGTCGGAGCGGGCGGCGCTGCGGGCACGGGCGACGCCGCCAATTTATTGAAGCCCGCCCTGGCGCGCGGCACCTTGCGCACCATAGGCGCCACCACCTGGGCTGAATACAAGAAGCACATCGAAAAAGATCCCGCGCTCACCCGCCGCTTCCAGACGGTCAAGGTGGACGAGCCCAGTGAGGAGATGTGCCTGCTCATGATGCGCGGCGTCGCCAGTACCATGGAGCATCACCATCAGGTGCAGATCCTGGATGAGGCTCTGGAGGCCGCGGTGAAGCTCTCGCACCGCTATATTTCGGCTCGGCAACTGCCCGACAAGGCGGTGAGCCTGCTCGATACCGCCAGCGCTCGCGTCGCCGTCAGTCTGCACGCGACCCCCGCCGAGGTGGACGACTCACGCCGCCGCATCGAAGCACTGGAGACCGAACTCCAGATCATCGGCCGAGAAAAGGACATCGGCATCGAAGTGGCGCAGCGCGAGGCTCATGCTAACGCCTCGCTGGCGGCGGAAGGGCAGCGCCTGCAAGACCTGGACGCACGCTGGAGGGAAGAGAAAATCCTGGTCGATGAATTGCTGGCATTGCGCGCCGGCTTGCGCGGCAGCTCGCACGTCGAGTGCGCCGGCCGTCCAATGGAAGCGGCTGCCGCATCGTTGCCGGGCGAAGTTGCGCAACAGGCCATCGACCGTGCCGCCTTGTTGGATCAATTGCGCACGGTGCAGCGCAGGCTGAGCAAATTACAGGGCGAAACCCCGCTGATCCTGCCCACCGTCGACTACCAGGCGGTGGCCAGTGTGGTCGCCGACTGGACCGGTATCCCCGTGGGGCGCATGGCCAGGAACGAGGTGGAGACCCTCCTCAATCTGCCCAAACTCCTGGCCCAGCGCATCATCGGCCAGGATCACGCCATGGAAATGATCGCGCGGCGCATCCAGACCGCGCGCGCCGGGCTGGACAATCCCAACAAGCCGATCGGCGTCTTCATGCTGGCCGGCACCTCCGGCGTGGGCAAGACCGAGACTGCACTGGCCCTGGCCGAGGCGCTCTACGGCGGCGAGCAGAATGTCATCACCATCAACATGAGCGAATACCAGGAAGCGCATACCGTCTCCACGCTCAAGGGCGCGCCTCCCGGCTATGTTGGCTACGGAGAAGGCGGGGTACTGACGGAAGCCGTGCGGCGCCGGCCTTATTCGGTGGTGCTGCTCGACGAGGTGGAGAAAGCTCATCCGGACGTGCATGAAATCTTCTTCCAGGTCTTCGACAAGGGCTGGATGGAGGACGGTGAAGGCCGTGTCATCGACTTCAAGAATACCCTGATCCTGTTGACGACGAATGCCGGTACCGACTTGATTACCCTCCTGTGCAAGGATACGGATTTGATGCCCGATGCCGAGGGCATGGCCAAGGCACTGCGCGAGCCGCTGCTGAAAGTCTTCCCGCCGGCACTACTGGGCCGCCTGGTGGTGATCCCCTATTACCCGCTCAACGATGAAATGATAGGCGCCATCGCCCGATTGCAATTGGGCCGCATCGAGAAACGCATCCGTGCCCACCACAAGATTCCCTTCACCTATGATGACGAAGTGGTCAAGCTCATCGCCAGTCGCTGCACTGAGCTGGAATCGGGCGGGCGCATGATAGACGCGATATTGACCAATACCATGCTGCCGCGGATTTCAGAGGAGTTCCTGAAGCGGATGATGGCAGGCAAGAGCATCGAGCGGGTGCATGTGAATGTGGTGGAGGGGGAGTTCGGGTATGGCTTCGAATAAGCAATTATTCCGCAGTTGGCCGTGTAGTAAGGAGCGGGCTTGCCCGCGTATGCCACCGTGGTATCGCGGTCAAGCCCGCTCCTACGAGGGTGCCCTGAGTTCACCCTAAGGGGTGTATGCCAGGCTGTGGCCCTTGTGGATGA
>CAISDD010000202.1 GCA_903883985.1 uncultured Pseudomonadota bacterium
GGAACCCTCTCCCTTCGGGAGAGGGCAGGGTGAGGGAGCCCGGTGGTAAGCCAAATTGGTTTCGACAGGTTACTTAACCACCTCATCAAAGTTATCTGGAGCAAATATCATGAGCAAGTTCACCAAGAATCCTGATCAACTACACGCTTTGCCAATGATGGAATCACCGCGACGACTGTTCCTGCTGTTTTTCTTGCCGGTCGCACTCCTGATCATGGCGGGCGTATGGTTTGTGGGGCATGACCGTATCCACAGCGAGATGGAACTGATCCGTACCAGCGAAATCAGCGCTGTCGTCATGGGTGTGCGCAGCCTAGATAACGATCTTGCCATACCGTTGCGTCAATTGCACTCACTTGTCGACGCAGTCGCAGTGCGTCATACACTGCACGGCGGAGATGAGCAAGCCATGCAGGCCGCCTTCTCTAGCCTGATCGGCTACACCGGCCTCTACGACAAGATTCGCTGGGTGGACGAAAACGGCCAAGAGCGGATACGGGTAAATAGCGTAATGGGCCGTCCCGAGGCCGTACCGCCTGAAAACCTCCAGAACATCGCCGGCACATATTTCATTACCAAAGCCATTAAGCTGAAGCCAGGACAAATTTACATCTCACCGCTTGACCTTAACGTCGAACACGGCAAGGTGAGCGTTCCGTACAAGCCAGTGCTGCGACTCGCCACCCTGGTTCAAAACAGTGATGGCCGCCCGCACGGAGTGCTGATCATGAATGTGAATGCGCAGAAAATTCTAACTGCCTTTTCCGATAGTCTGATCGAGGCGCGGGATCATGCCATGCTGCTAAACAGCGAAGGCTACTGGCTGAAAAGTCCGGATTCCGCTGACGAATGGGGCTTCATGTTCCAGCGCAAGGAGACCCTTGGTAGTCGCTACCCTGAAGCCTGGAAAGCTATCTCAGCCATCCCATCGGGCGAGGCGGAAACGGCTGACGGAAGATGGACATGGAGCACGGTGTACCCCCTCAAAGTTAGAGACAACCGCAATGTCTCCGAGA
Source organism: uncultured Pseudomonadota bacterium (assembly GCA_903883985.1). GTDB lineage: Bacteria > Pseudomonadota > Gammaproteobacteria > Burkholderiales > Thiobacillaceae > PFJX01. The sequence continues at coordinate 1,017 of CAISDD010000202.1, forward strand.
TTCCCCACTGGCTGGTCGTTTCACACCTACCCAGGAGCGAGCTGGACCTGATCGGTGCAAACGTCTGGCCACAAGTAGGCGGCATCGCCGTGGTTCTGATACTGCTGTTCGGCGGTGTCATCGCCTGGCTCACTAGGGCGCTCTCTGAACGCACCCAGGCGCGGGTGGAGGCGATCAGGGCGTATGCTGAGGCTGCCGCCGAGCATCGATTAAACGAGTCACTGGAACGTTTTCGCCACATCGTAGAGGCCGACGTCAACGGCGTGATGGCAATCGACTCGGAAGGTCATATCGTGCTTACCAATCCATCTCTGGAAGCCATGTTTGGCTACGAGCCGGAGGAATTGCTGGGCAAGCCGATGGATATACTGCTGCCGGAAGCCAGCCGCGCGCTGCATGCGAAATATCGCACAGACTTCATGCAGGCTCCGGTGGCCCGGCCGATGGGCGCCGAGCGCGAATTGACCGGGCGACACAAGGATGGCAGTGAATTCCCGGTGGAGATCAGCCTGAGCCCCTTCACCGAGCACGGCGATCAGTTCGTTGACGCCGTTGTGGTCGATCTATCATGTAGGTCGCGCTAGAGGGTAACTGGTTCTGCCGTATTTCTCCTTCCCCTTCAAGGGGCGGGCCGGGGTGGGGATGCTGACCACACACATCATTCAGCAAGCGTAGGTTGGGCTGACGACTGGAAGCCCAACATCCACGGCCGTGCTGGGTTACGCCGGCATGAAACGTCGGCTAACGCAAGCTGCGCTGACTGGGGTAAAACCGGCGAGACGCCGACGTTACTCATTAGCGCCAGGTCGAAGGTTGCAAGGTGTTGGGCTTTGCCTTGCTCAGTCCAACCTACGCGAGCTAGTTGTCCTGAAACAGTTGCTCAAGGCTGCTGGCGTCCAGAATACGGTCGGCCCAGAGTTCGAGTTGTTCGAGGGTGGCTTTTTCCAAACGATTGCGCGTTTCAGTGGAGATCGATCCAAAGCGGCGTGAAATCAGGCGTGCGAGAACCGCAGTTTCACCTTCCAGCTTACCTTTCTGCTCGCCTAGCTGCAAGCCTTCCTTCATGCCATTATCTTTGGCGAGTCTTTCAACACTGGTAACCAGTCATGATCCTAAAGTTCGCCCCCGATGATGAAAGCCAGCGCACTGCCCTCATGTAGGGAGTGGAAGCAGGCGGACTTGAGGTCGATGAACGTTTGGTGGTCACACCCCGTTGTGTAA
>CAISDD010000203.1 GCA_903883985.1 uncultured Pseudomonadota bacterium
CCCCGGCCCTTCCCCCGGAGGGGGAAGGGGGTGGAACCCTCTTCGGGAGAGGGCAGGGTGAGGGGCCCGGTGGCAAACCAAATCTGTTTCGTAGCATCACTTATTATCAGACTGGCAATGTAACAAGTGCTGTCGCGTAACCGAGTTCGCCTGCAAACAGCGCGACCCCCAGCGCGTCGGCAAACCAGGTCGGTTTTCTTTGGAGAAATGCAAAATCAGTTTCGCTGGTACACTTGTCAATTATGTCAATTGTCGTACAGTTGATGCGCAATGTGAATCATAGTCAAATCCATGCCCGGCAGAAATCCATAAATACAAGTATTCTGTCTACCGGAATTCCAGTAGGCGCGGACCAAAAAGGTGCTGCCATGACGGCAAGGTTGTTCATGAATGCCTGTAGCTAATTAGTTGCTTGCGGCGATATGCCGTTGTTGATGGCGTAGCGGGTAATCTCGGCCACGCTGTGCATATTGAGCTTGCGCATGATGTTGCGCCGATGCACTTCGACGGTTGCCGGCGAGATGTTCAAACGGATGCCGATCTTTATAGAGGTCTCCCCTTCAGCGACCAGTTGCAACACCTGGCGCTCTCTGGCGCCAAGCTGGCCAGGTGATTTCGTCTTTACGACACCCAATCCCGACAAGGCATTCGCCACGACGTTGGCGATGAGTGGACACAAATACTTCCTGTCGCTTCGTACTGCCTCGATCGCACGTAGCAACTCGTCGCTGGCCCCAGCTTTGGTGACATAGGCCATGGCACCCGCATCGAGCATGTCTAGGACGTAGTGCTGCTCAGTAAAGGCTGAAACAGCGATCACCTTGACGCCTGGGCAGGCAGCGAGTAGTCGCCGTGTCGCTTCGATGCCGTTCATGCCAGGCATGCCGATATCCATGCACACGATATCGGGCAACGAAGAACGCGCCAAGTTGACCACTTCCAGGCCGTCACCGGTTTCCGCCACGACTTCGAGGCAGAAGGACTTTGTGCAGTGTGCCACTTCCAGCAGACTCCGCAAGGCATCGCGAAACATCTGGTGGTCGTCGGCTAGCAAGATGCGCAGTGTCGTTTTCATCATGGGCCGCCTGGGTTCATAGATCAATGGTCACTACGATATGACTGCCAAGGCCGGGGGCCGACTTGACGAGCATTTTCCCGCCCGCTAACTTGGCCATTTCACACATATTGCGCATACCCATGCCCGAGAGACGGCCACTTAATCCCACCTGATCCGGATAGTATCCAATACCGTCATCGGAAATATTCAGTACAACCATGGAAGCGTCAACGTTCAGCATGACCTTGACCGTTTTGGCGCAAGAATGCTTGAGACTATTCGTCAAAGCCTCCTGAAATATTCGGAACAGCGGGGATTCCAGGGCGGGAGCCAGTCTGGATTCATCGTTGTCGCAATTAACCTCGACGATGATTCCGGTTCGTTCTGTATAACGCTGGGCATACGTCTTGAAAGCGGCCGCCAGGCCGACATAGCCGAGTGCTGCACTGCGCAAATCGAAGCTGATTTCTCTGATGCCAGCATCCGTATCCTCGATCAACGCACAGGTGTCTTCCAGTCGTTCGCGGATTTCTGGAATACAATTTGATCCCAGGCTCGCAGCGATGATCTTCAGGTTGATCTTGATTGCGGCGAGGTTGGGACTGGTCCTGTCGTGCAACTCGCCAGCCAGCCGCCGCCTGACATCATCCTGCACCTCCACCAGATAGCGCGAAAAACCATGCAGCCGTTTTCTGGCGGTGTTCATACACCTGACTAAGGCTTGTCTATCGCGTACGCTGGCGCGGATGATGGGCAAATCGATGCTGTGCAATACAGGCTCTCGTTCGATTTTGGCCAGCTTGCGCCCGGAATGGTCACCAGGAATACCGGCCACGCGTAACGGATTGCCATTGACATCCCAGTCCACCGCCTTACCTCGGGCCAGGCCCCAGAGCCAATGACCTTCCTTGTGGCGCAAGCGATGTTCAAATTCAAATTTCACTGTCTCACCCACCTTGCGTAAGTTCAACACAGTGTGCATGATCGACGAATCGTCCGGATGCACCCGTTATTCCCTGCTTTCCAGATGCATGTGGATCATCAGAAAGCCTAATAGATCGCACCAGGGCATGTTGAAATGGACATCTCCTGTCTGCAGCCAGCATATCGGCCTTGGTATTCATGATTCTAACCACTGCGGGCAAATGGGAATGGATGGAATCGACGGAATGGGCGACTCCGGCAATTCCCCCTTGCCGAGGAATTCGCGCGTGAGGCTCTTGAGGTTCGCCGGCACCGGCACATACCAGTCGTACTTTGGTTTGAATGCCTCACACAGTCGCAAACCCTTGCTGGTCTCCAGCCACTTGAAAAACTCGTTGATCGTGCGTAGTGTTTTCTCGCTGCCGAGCATGAATACAGGCAGCGTTTCCGCTGCGCGAGGTGATGAGCTTTCCACGGGGTCTCCTCCTAGGAGAAATTTCTAGTGATGCCGCGGATTTTCCGACACGGCCAGTCAAAGTTACCCGCAATCGCAAGGGTGGAGCAGTCGTGAATGCTCGAATCTTCTGTAATGGATTCCTTACAGGCAGGGTTAGTGCAACAAGGGGATCAGGACATCCGGGTTCAACAGTTCGTCCGCAGAAAACCCGCTTTTTCCTGAGCCCCCCCGCAGCCATGCGGGTTCGTGGCACAATTTCTCAAAACCCATGGGGTGGCACGTCGTGTCGTTTTGATGCTTTCATTGACGCCAGATGAGGTGCGGATACTCGCAACGGGCCGACTCCGGGGAGCACACACTGAACGGCCGGCTCGGCGTGGTCGACTCGGGCCGCGCGCGGCGGGAATTCGCCAGTCTGGTCAGAAGCGGCCCTGCGCCTTGCGTTACCGTGAAGCGGAATCGAGAATCCAGCCATGAAATCCGCCCTCTCCGGCATCGCCCTGCTGCTGTTCCACACCGCCATCGCCGCCCGCTTGGCAGCCGATAGTTTGCGAATTATTTCCGCCGGCGCATCCTGGCGCAGCCCGAGTGGCCGGCTGACTCTGCCTATGCGCGGCTGCAAAAAAATCCTTACTGTCAGCCGGGCTCACGCTCATTTGTTCCGACCTCTGTGAACACCCGGCGCGAGCGATTTTCCACCTACGTCACGAGACTCCCCCATGCACCCTGCCCTCTTTCGCGCCCTGGATCAACTCAATCGCCTCGTCCTCGGCAAGGAAAACCAGGTGCGACTTTGCCTGGCCTGCTTGCTGGCACGCGGTCACCTCTTGATCGAGGATGTGCCAGGCGTGGGCAAGACCACCCTGGCGCATGCGCTGGCGCGCACCCTGGGACTGGATTTTCATCGTATTCAGTTCACCAGCGACCTGTTGCCCGCCGACATACTCGGGGCGGCGATCTATGACCGGGAAAACGCGAAATTCAGTTTTCATCCCGGCCCGATCTTCGCCCAGGTAATCCTGGCCGACGAGATCAACCGTGCCAGCCCCAAGGCGCAGAGCGCCCTGCTGGAGGCGATGGAGGAAGGCCAGGTCAGCATCGAAGGCGAGACCCGCCCCCTGCCCAACCCCTTCTTCGTCATCGCCACCCAGAATCCGGGCGATCAGGTGGGCGCATTCCCGCTGCCGGAGTCACAGCTCGACCGGTTTCTTCTGCGCATTCGCTTGGGATTTCCCGATCACGCCGCGGAGCGTGCCCTGCTGCGCGGCCAGGATAGGCGCGAGCTGCTGGCGAATCTGCCAGCGATCCTGGACCCGGCGCAGTTCATGCAGTTGCAGAAAACCGTGCTGGCCGTTCCCGTCTCGGATGCCCTGCTCGATTACCTGCAAGCACTGCTCGCCGCCAGCCGCACGGACGCCCGTTTCGCCGCTGGTTTGTCGCCTCGCGCCGGCTTGGGGCTGCTGCACGCGGCGCAGGCCTGGGCCTACCTTCAGGGCCGCGCCTTCGTGCAACCGGAAGACGTGCAGGCGGTATTGCCCGCCCTGGTGCCGCATCGTTTGTTCCCGGCCGTGGGCCTGTCCAACCCGGCCGACGATTGGGCGGCGCGCATCCTCCTGGCCGTGGCGATTCCGTGATCGCCAGCCCGCACTGGGAGCGGCCTCCGGGCAGCGAGATGGAGCCGACCAGACCTATTCGGTGGGACGCCGCTCAGCCCATCTCGCCGACGCCATCGAGTACGGTCCGGGCCAGACTGGTTGAGGCGCCCAGATGGGCCGCCAGGCGTACACGGACATCCGGGTATCGCTCGCCGAACGCCGCCAGCGCCTGCGGGATATCGTTCGCGACGTGGGTACCGGCGGCGAGAAAATAGGGGAACACGATGATTTCTTCGGCCCCCTGATCCACGCAGCGGGCCAGTCCGTCCGGTATGGAGGGTTCGGCCAGTTCCAGAAAGGCCACTTCCACCCGGTGGATGGCCGGGTCATGCAGCTCCCCGATACGTTCGCCCAGAGCGCGCACCTCGTCGTTGGAAGCCTGACGACGGCTACCGTGGGCGACGATGAGCAAATGACGCTGTGGCAAGGGGATTCCTTGTGTAGCAGGCGCTCGACTCATTCCGGTGGCGTATCCGGTGGCGCCGAAAACCCCAGGGCACGCCAGCCGGCGAGCCCCAGTTTTTCCAGGGTTTCGATGTTGCGACCGTAGATCGCCTCGGCGTCAGGATAGGCCGCCACGGCGCGAGAGAGACTTTCCTCCCGAATCAGGTGCAAGGTGGGATAGGGTGCGCGGTTGGTGTAATTGCCGATATCGTCGGGTTCGGTGTCGGCAAACTGGAAGGAGGGATGAAAACTGGCCACCTGGAGTATGCCCTCCAGACCATGCTCTTCCACCGCGGCCTCGGCCAAGACTGTGAAATCATTGAATTCCAGGAAGTCCGACAACAGGGTCGGGTGGACAAGCAAGGTGGTGTCGATCTGCGCCGGGTCGGCCGCCGCCAATAAGTCCAGCTCGCGATCCAGTTCCTCCAGGAAGCCATCGATGTGGCGGGCATCGCTGACCACGAAGCGCACCTGGTTCTTCACGTAGACCCCCTTGGCGAAGGGGCACAGATTGAGCCCGATCACCGCCTTTTCCAGCCATAAGCGCATGGTGGCAATCACTTCGTCGTGGTTCACTCGATCCTGATTCATGTCGATTCCTGAGAAAGTTCGTTCTGTACGTGCGCAGCCCCCATCCTGACTGCTATGGCCTCCCAGCGCATTTCCCGCAGGCTCTGCGCCAGGCGGTGCACCTCGCCGCTCGCGACCAGGCGGTGGCGCTCCAGTTCCCCCTTCACGCCGTGGTGGCGCAGCATCTCGCTCAAGGCCGCATCCTTCTGCTTCGCGTTCGGGGTGAGCACGTCGCCACGGCGGCTATGATAAGCGTCCTCGCCGGGCTGGCACACCGTGGTGAAGACGTTGAACTGGCGGCAGGCCATGGGGCGCAGAGGGTGGATGGCGCAGGCTTCATCGACCAGAAAAGGGCAGGCACCAAGCTCGCGATGCCGCTCCATCTGCTGCCGCACCCGTTCGCGCACCTCGGCACCTGCGCCCTCTTCCAGTTTTTCCAGCAGATACCAGGAGATGCCCATGAGTTCCAGCGGATAGACCGGGATATCCGCATGGCTGCGACAACAACTGGCACAGCCGCGCGCGCAGGCCAGACGGCGCCCATCCATCCTGATCGCGTGATCCACGCCTTGATTGCAGATGAACTGGATTTCGAGCAGCAAGGCCAGCCAGGGCTGACGTTGCTCATCGTCGGGAAAGTGAAGGCGTGTGGGTCGGAAGGACATGGTCTGGGGCCGAGGATACGCGGATTCAGCCGGATGTCGCCAGGCCGATTACAAAGCGGTGCTTGCCGGCCGCAGTGCGCGGGATCTCGTGCAGATAGTGCACTTCCAGTCGCAGTGCCGCCTCGCGCGCCAGGCGCTCGCGCAGTTGGGCCAGGATCTCGGCACTCAGGGGTGCGGCGGCGACGAGGTTCAGGGCAAGACGGTCCGGGTCCATCTGCACCCATTGGTACTGCCGAATCTGCGTCACACCGTCCAGGAGTCGATTGAAATAGCCCGGATGCAGGCGTTTTCCTGCGCGGGTACGGATCAGGTCGTTCTGCCGGCACAGACCCATTTCCATGAGTGGAAACGGCGAACCGCAATCGCATCCACCCTCGATCAATCGCCCGGAGTCGCCCAGCTCGTAGCGGATGAAGGGCATCAGGCGGTTGGAGAGCGAGGTGACGAGCAGTCGCTCCTCGCCCTCACCCTCGCCCTCGCCGCCAACGGATTCGAGATGCACCAGGTCGGTGAAGACATGCAGGTTTCCCTGCCGGCATTCCCAGGCGATATTCGGTACTTCGCGGCACCCGTACTGGTTGAACACCTTGCACCCGAAGGCCTGCTGCATCCTCTCGCGCTGGTCGGGGCCTAGCATTTCCGCAGTGGAATAGACGCCGATCAGGCTGGAGGGCATGGCCATCCTTGCTGCGATCACATGGCGGGCAATCTCGTCCAGCGCCGAGGCATAGCCGTAGAGCAGGGTGGGTCGCCAGGTCTGGGTCGTTCGCGCCCACTCGTTCAGCTTCGCCTCGCTGTACTCGACGGCGGCGATGGTCTTCTCGGCCGCGATGAAATCCGCCAGCGGCGCGCCGCCGAACACCCCGCCCCTGACGGTGTCGTGGCGCGCGCCCCAGAAATACAGCACCTTCTGGCCCGGGCGCCAGCCGGACATCATGAAGCCGCGCATCATGCCGGCGCGCATCGATTCGTGCTTGGTGTCGTCGTACCAGAAAGCCAGCGGCTTGCCGGTGGAGCCCCCCGTGTGGCCCAGTTTCACCCGTGCGCGGTCGGCGCTGCGCACCAGGATATCGTCGCGGCGGGCCGCCACGTCCTCCTTGGTCAGGATGGGCAGGCTGGAGAAACTCGCGCCGACCGGGTCGAATTTTTCCGCGTAATACACGGTGTTGCCCGCAGCAAAGGCGACGATTTCCGCCAGATCGCGCCGCTGCTTGTTCGACAGTTCTTCCCGGCTCAGGGACTGGTTGCGCAACAGGCGCTCGAGTTCGGCATAACGGACAGGGTAGCGGCGGGCGTGCAGCCAGGAACGGAGGATCATCATCCTTGAATCCTCAGTTGACCGCTCATCTTCCCCAATGGGGCCCCGTGAACATTGAGGTTTGCGCCTTCGATCACGCTCACCCTTAGCGTGAACCCGTGTGACCTCCGTAGGAGCGGGCTTGCCC
>CAISDD010000204.1 GCA_903883985.1 uncultured Pseudomonadota bacterium
CCGGGACCATCCCTGGATAAGTAATGTCGCGTAACTTGCCTTCATTAAGCTGCCGTCGCAGGCCCTCATCCCCGGCCCTTCCCCCGGAGGGGGAAGGGGGTGGAACCCTCTCCCTTCGGAAGAGGGCAGGGTGAGGGGCTCGGTGGCAAACCAAATCTGTTTTGCAGCATCACTTAGAATCAAGAATGTATGAGATCAGCATCGGCGTGTAGTGGTGAACGGAGTCATGTGTGTAGCAAGGTCAGACTGAGTGACGGGGGCAAGGGACCAAGCCGATATAATCCCAGGATAATCACCCTCCTCGCCTTCACCGTGCCACACCCAATGAAAGCCTTCCTGCTGTCCCTAGTCTTTCTTGCCCAGTCCGCCAGCGCGGCCCTGCCGCTGCCGCAGCCACCCCAGGTCGATGCACACGCATGGTTGCTGATCGACACCGCCAGCGGCCTACCACTTGCGGAAAAAAATGCCGATGCGGCGGTCGAGCCCGCTTCTCTCACCAAGCTGATGACTGCCTACCTGGCCTTTGGCGCCATCAAGGAAGGTCGCCTCACACTGGGGCAAGCGCTGCCGGTATCGCAGAGGGCATGGAAGGCGGAAGGCTCGCGCATGTTCCTGGACCCGCGCAAACCGGCCCAAGTGGACGACCTCCTTCGGGGCATGATCGTGCAGTCCGGCAACGATGCCTGCGTCGTCCTGGCCGAAGCCATCGCCGGCTCCGAGGAGAGCTTCGTGGCCATGATGAACGAGACTGCGAAAAACCTGGGGATGACCAACACCCACTTCATGGACTCCACCGGCCTGCCGCAACCGAAACACCTCACCACCGCGCGTGACCTGGCCCGCCTGACCAGTGCGCTGATCCGTACTTTCCCCGAGTTCTACAAAATCTACTCGACGAAGGCCTTTCGCTACAACGGCATCACTCAGCCCAACCGCAACCGCTTGTTGTTCATCGATCCCACGGTCGATGGCGTGAAGACGGGCCATACCGAAAGTGCTGGCTATTGCCTGATCGCTTCCGCCCGACGCGACCAGCGACGCCTGCTCTCGGTGGTGCTGGGGGCAAATTCCGACAATGCGCGGGCGATGGAAAGCCTGAAACTGCTCAATTACGGCTTCCAGTCCTTCGAGACCGTGAGACTGTATCCCGGCAATCAGGCGGTGAGTACCTTGCGCCTTTACAAGGGTGGCAAGAGCGAGATCGGCGCTGGTTTCCTCGCCGACTTCTACGTCACCGTGCCCCGAGGCAGCGGTAACAACATCCGGGCGCAGGTCATGTCCCTGCAACCCCTGCTGGCCCCGCTGCACCGCGGCGATCGCATCGCCACGTTGCGCCTGTCCATCAATGGTGCGCAACTGGCTGATTACCCCTTGGTCGCGCTGGATAGCGTCCCCGTCGCCGGCTTGATTGGCCGCACCTGGGACAATCTGTTGCTGATGTTCAAGTAGCCGGCACTCGGTTCATGCCCACGGTCTATCTCAACGGCCAATTCCTGCCACTGGAGGAGGCTCGCGTCCCGGTCATGGATCGCGGCTTTCTCTTTGGCGACGGGGTCTATGAAGTGATCCCTGTGTACTCGCGGCGGCCGTTCCGTCAGCGCGAGCACCTGGATCGCTTACAGGCCAGCCTGGATGGAATACGCCTGGAGAATCCGCATTCTGTGCAGGAATGGGAGGGGCTGATCGGCCGCATCGTCGAACTGGCGGAAAGCGAGGATCAAGGGGTCTACCTGCAAGTCACACGCGGGCCGGGGCCGCGCGACCATGCTTTCCCGAAGACCATCCTGCCCACCGTGTTCATTCTGCCCATGCCGCTTTCCCCCCCCTCTCCCGAATTGGTGGCGCATGGAATCGCCGCTGTTACCGCCCGCGATAATCGCTGGCTGCGCTGCGACATTAAATCCACCTCCTTGCTACCCAACGTCCTGCTGCGGCAATACTCGGTGGACGCCGGCTGCGCGGAAACCCTGCTGTTGCGCGACGGCTGCCTCGCTGAGGGGGCCGCCAGCAATATCTTCGTCGTCCTGGACGGGTGCTTGCTCGCGCCTCCGAAATCCAATCTCATGTTGCCCGGCATCACCTATGACGTGGTGCTGGAATTGGCGCAGCAAGGCGGTTTTCCGCACTGCGTGAGGCCGATACCCGAGGCCGAGTTGCGCGCTGCCTCGGAAGTGTGGCTCACCTCCTCCACCAAGGAAGTCCTGGCCGTCACCACACTGGACGGCCAGCACGTAGGCTGCGGCCGCCCAGGCCCCCTGTTTCGGCGCATGCACGCCGCCTACCAGGACTACAAACACAAGGTTATGCGCGGCAATGACTGAGGCCAGCCTGATCGACTACCCCTGCGACTTTCCCATCAAGATCATGGGCCGGAGTGGCGACGACTTCACACGGAACATGGTCGCCATCGTCCTGCGCCATGCCCCGGACTTCGTGGCGGATACCGTTGAAATTCGCGCCTCCCGCAGTGGCGCTTACCTCGGTCTCACCTGCACCCTACGCGCCGTCTCCCAGGTGCAGTTGGACGACCTCTATCGCGAGCTTTCCGCACACCCCGCGGTAAAGATCGTGCTGTAGGCTGGAGTTGGGATAGGCGCGGGGTTCATGTCGGCGTAACCCAACAGTCTTTGAAACCGGCGCCAGTCCCGTAGGGTGGATAAGCAAAGCGCATCCACCTTTGGCGGCGGTGATGGTGGATGCGCTATCGCTTATCCACCCTACGGGTTGGGAAGCTGTGCCGTCCGCCAGTGCCGTAGATTGGGTTAGCCGACAGTTTATCGCGCCGTAACCCCACATCTCCGTCAGATCGAAGCGGCTTTTTCTCCGCCCAGGGCGGCCACCAGGTCGGCCAGCAGTTTCGCGACTTCACCGCTCATCAGGGTGAAATCCAGGTCGAACTGCTCGTCCGCAGATTCGCCCACTTCCGTCTGTTCCTTGAGGATGTCTAGGAAGGTCAGGCGCTTGACTTCCATCTGCTCGCCCAGGACGAAGGAAATACGATCATTCCAGGTCATGGCGAGTCGAGTCGCCTGCTTGCCGGCGGCAAGGTGGGCGGCGATCTGGGCGGCAACTTCCTCGCCTTCCAGTTCGTGACGGACATATCGCACAGTGGCCTTCTCCTCGTCGGCAGCGCGCAATTCCAGGTCGCGGTCGATGCTAAAGCCGGCCGGCGCTTCACCGCTGAGCAGCCAGCCGGTCATCGCCGTAGCGGGCGAGAGTTCGGTGTGCAGATTCTTCACCGGCAGGTCGTCAACCGATTTCGACAAGGCTTCCAGCAGCACCTCGGCCTTCGCGGGCGTGGCGACATCGACCACGAACCAGCCGTTCACCGGGTCGATCCAGGCCCAGGTCTGGGCACGGCGCACGAAGGCTCGTGGCAGCAACTCCTCGGTGACCTGATCTTTCAGTTCCCGCATCTGCTTGCGGCCGACCTTGAAGCCCTGTTGCGCCTCGATCTCGGCGGCCTTGTCTTCGGCGAACTGGTTGACCACGGAAGACGGCAAGAGCTTCGCTTCCATCCCTAGTGCGATCAACACCTGGCCGCCCAGAACGTGTAGCAGGCGGTCGTCACCGCGCGGCGAGATCCAGCCTCGCGTTTCCCTGTCCATATTGCCGCAGGGCTGCATGGTTAGGGTCGCAAGTTTTTCTTCCAGCGCAGGGATGTTCAGCTTGAGGCCGGCGGGCAGCCGGTAGACGGCGAGATTCTTGAACCACATGGACTTTACGCTCCGGAAAAG
>CAISDD010000205.1 GCA_903883985.1 uncultured Pseudomonadota bacterium
ACTTGGTGTTGGCGGCGCCACATAGCGTTGTTGTAGCATCCAGCTTGACCGGGACGGTCGGGACACCCGCGGCGGAGAGGCCGTACATGGGAGAAGTGGAGCATCCCGAGCCGTCATAGGCGTTGAAGCCGCGGTAGGTGAGCAGGTCGGCGGAGCGCACGTCACCGGAGAAGGAATAACCGCTGGCATTCACCGCGCCCACCACTGCATTGGTGGTGCCGCTGGTCGACCCGTTCACCAGGGCGCCATTGGGCAGTGAGGTGCCGGTGATGGCGCGCAGGGGATAGAGGGCGAGCGGGCCGGAGACGCTGGAGTGGCCATGGTCGGAGACGACGATGATGTTGGTCGTGCTGTCCATGCCATTGGCGCGCAAGGCGGAGATCAGTTCGCCCAGACGTGCGTCCTGCGAGCGCAGGCCGGCTTTCATGTTGGCGCTGCCCGGGCCGTAGCCGTGCTCGACGTTGTCCGGTGTACGGAACCAGATCAAGGACAGCATGGGTTTTTTCTGCGGCAGGATGTACTGGGTAAACACCGACATCATGTACTTGTTGGCAGCATCCGCCGGTTCACCCTGGGTGGTGTCGGTGGGGTCGCGCGACGCGACGGTGAGCGTGGGCGTGCCGCTGTTGTCGTAGGCCGTGGTGTTGAAGGTGACATACCCGGCTTTTGCCGTCGGGCTGCCGTTGCCGGGGGCCAGCGTCACGGCGTTGGCGCCGGAGTAGTTGTTCACGACATTGGCCGGCAGGGCGAAGCCGCTGGCCTGGAGTTCGGTGACCAGGCTGCGCGGCTGGGCGGTGTTCTCATCCAGGAAATAGCCGCCTTGTCCGAGATCCTGAATGTAGGCCGCGCCGGTCTTGCCGATGGCGGCGGTCACCAGGCCTGCGCTTTGCGCGGTGGCGAACAAGCTCTTCACCAGCAACAACTGGCCGCTGTAGTAGGTGTTGAGGGTGGTCAAAACCTGGTAATCCTCGGTGAACACCGGGTCTTGATAGTCCTGGCTGGCCCCGCTGGCCCCGTTGCCGACCGGGATGGTGCTGGAGTTACCCTGGGGTGGAGTCCAGAAGGTGTTGCCGTAGAAGCCGCTGGTCTTGGGGAAGGAGCCGGTGGCGAGGGACGACCCGTTCATCATGGTGAAGGTCGGGTAGGTCGAATGGTTGTCGTTGAAGTTGACCCCGGTCTGGCGCAAGGCGTAGAGGTTGGGGGTGTCGCTGGCATTGACCGAATCCGGACGCAGGCCATCCCAGACCATGATGACGGTGCGGGTCGGAGCCAACGTGGAGGCCGTGGAACCTCCCCCGCAGCCGGCAAGAAGCGCGCCGGCGGCCAGGGTGGCGGTGAAAATGCGGGTCAATTTCATGGGTAGGATCTCCTCAAGATTCAGGGTGTGGGTCAGCAAGATGTGACCCGGAGGGGGTTACCCATGTACTCTATGTGGCACCGGTTACAAGACGGTGACAGCGCTTTCGCCGAGAGAGTGGCCTCGTTTGCCAGCCCGCGGTGCCACTCGCTGGATCCGTGCGGGGGGAAGGGGTTGCCCCTGCCCTCGCCGCGACCGGACTGGGAACCGCTGATCGAAGGATACAATCAGCGTTTCCCTTGGTACATTGAATCGGAACCGATCGATGTACTCTACCGTGTTGATAAGCTGAGGTCGTAATAGCCCTGTTTCGAGGGGGTCCGATCAGTCAGTTTCACTCCATTGGGCGAGAGGCAGCGTGCAAAGTCGAGCACCGGCAGCGCACCACGATACTTGACGCTATGGCTTCCGCCAGCGGACAGATCCAGGCTCAGACCCAAGTACGCGGATTTGGAACCCAGCGATATGACGTGGACAGCTTGTCCTAACGTGTTGGTCAGAGTGAAGGTACCGTTGTTTGGATCGACGCTCAAATTGATATCCGCCGCCATCGAGGGGGCCGCGATCGCGAATCCGGCAATCAACGAGAGTAAGGCTTGATTGATCATTTTCATGATGAATTGCTCCTTGCGGTTGCGGCGGGGAAGTCATCCCCGCCATGTTTTCGCTTTACGGGCAGGTGCCTGAACCTTGCGGAATTTGTCTGATCACGTGGGATTGGCCCTGCGCGTCAGTCAGCGTGATATCCCAGGTCATGGACGTGAGGGCTGGTGCAGCGGAACTGCCGTAGCTGTACCGGAAGTCATCGCTGCTCAGCAGATTGCCACCCGCGCCTATGCTTCCACTCCAGGAGAGCGTGCCTTTGACCACCGTGACACCCGACGGGATGCTGGTCAGGGTGGCGGAAAGATTGCTGGCACTACCATTGCCGACGTTCTGCAGGTTGAGCCTCCAGCCCGCGGTCCACTTCTTCGTGATCGGGTTGTAGGCATTGAGTGTGCGCACATAGCACATCGGCTGCACATCCGAGACCGCTACCGTTGTCGCGCTGGAGCTCTGTACCCCACTGTTGCCGAAGCTGTCAGTGACTTTCAGGCTGATGGTCTTGGTGCCGATGAAAGTGCCGAAGTTGACTATGGGTTTCACCCCGTGAGCATCAGCAAATAAGCCGTTACCGGTCAAATCCCAGTCGTAGCTGACGATCTCATCAAAGCCCGAGGCAGTCAGCGGGTTAATGATCGGGTTGCTCCCACCCTGGCTGTTCGGGTCATAAGACTTGCCGCCGTCCAGTGTGATGTTGCTGCCGACCGCACCGCTGTACGGTCCGCCTGCGTTGGCAACGGGCGCTTGATTACCGTTGGAGACCTTGACCGTCGTGGTGTTGAAGCCGGTTAGCGGCGGCAGGTTGTTGTCAGTGACGCGCAACGCGACCGTGTAGATCTTCGAGGACGTGCCGGCTGGCAGCGCGTAGCCAGTCGTATACGTCGGTTTGACGCCGGTGAGGATCGGGTGGAAGGAGATCCCGTCGTAGTCGTAATCCCAATCGTACTGGACGATCGCCTTGGTCGGGTCGGTATGGTAGGAAGCGGAGCCATCGAAGGATACCGGCTTCAGCGGCGGGACTTCCTGGGCGCCACCAGCCACGGCGACAGGCGGCGATTCCGTCAAGCCCTTGGACATGACCAGCAGGCCGAAGGCCGCCGAGGTTGCGCCCTCACTGATGCGAATGGACCCGGGCCAGTGAACGCCATTGGTGCCGCCATCGATCTGATGGTTCACAAAATAGCTGTCGTACTCGTTCTGCCAGTTGACCGTTCCCAAGGCATTGCACCAGGTCGGCACGGTCAGGTCGGTGATGCCGGCGTTCTGCAAGCCCTTCTTCACGGCATACATGGCGTAGTTGTCGCCAATATTGCCGTAATCCCAGCCGGTATCACACCAGTCGTTGCCGATATAGTTGATCGCATTGGTCAACGCAGTGCCGCTTATGCCGGAGTATTTCATCTGGATGACCCCGGAGCCGGTCTTGGCCACGTTGTTCCACTCTCCCGAGTACGTATAGCCGAATGCACCATTCCCGGCGTTTTGGCTGTAGCCGGACCAGATTTTCATCAAGTCCTTGACCCAACCGGGTGGCGAAATCAACCAGGGTGCCTGGCCGGCTGCGGTGAGGCCAAGAACCGGCCATTGCGATACCGAGTTGTCGCTGCTGCAGTAGTTCGCGCTATAGCGCCAGCCACCGTAGCCACTACAGTAGGTACGATCTTCCTGGGCATAGGCGATGTAATCGACCACATCTTCCAGGATGGTCTTGTAGCTCATCCCCTGGACACCAGGTTCACCCGATGGGAATCCGCACGTTGATACATGAGTCGGATCCTTGCTGTTGGCGATGGCCATGGCCACGATGCCATTTCGATAGGCATTCCCACCGGAATAGGCTTCATAAGTCTTCAAGCCGTTCCCGTTGAGGTCGGAATCCGTATTAGGGGTATTGGCAGCATCGGTTGTGCGCAACTGGCCTTCGACAAACCAGAGCCCCCGCTGCACCGTGTCGGCATAGATGTCCTGATTGGGGTCGTTGGTTGCGCGGTGGTTGTAATCTTCGAACGCGAGCACGGCCAACCCGGTGTCGCCGGTCCAGTCGGTGTTGCTCCAGTAATAGGCATCGCAGCTAGTGTTTCCCGTGATATTCCACGACAAACGGTTCATGTAGAGGTACTTGAGCGCCCGCTGGATCGCCAGGTTCTTGCTCACATCCAGTGTGTTCGGCGCGACGTCGATGAACACCTTGGCGCTGGCGGTGTCAATACCCCCCGCTGCGACATCCGACACAGTGAGTGTCGCGACATAGGATCCGGTGGCGCCATAGGTGTGGCTCTCCGCGATGTTGTCGGCATTTCCAACCGTGCCTGTGGCCGAACCTTCCCCCGCACCGAAATCCCAGGTGTAGGTCAAGGGAAGGCCACCGGTGTACTGGGTGACCCTGCCCCATAGTTCCAGGTTGTTGCCGGGCCAGGTATACGGCCGGCTGTCCCACGCGTTGGGGGGGGTGGAGGCACCGCTCGGCATGACGCTGATATTCAGTACGGCGTAAGCACTCGAAGTAAATAAAATCATCAGGACCGCCGCCAGGAAGGAGGTCAGGCCACTTCGTATTAAATTGTTCCGCATTTTATTTCCCGCCTTTTGAAAAAGGGTTGGAACGAAAAAACGTATGGAAGGATCGCCCGCTTGACAAAAAGTAATGGGCACCGACTAAACCGCTCACCCAGGTGGGCAGCCTTCTGCTGACATCAGCCTGGGCTGCGACGACCACGAACAGCCAGACCCATCAGACCGATCCCGAGGAGTGACAAGGTGACAGGCTCGGGAGCGGGCACGGGGCCAGGCTGGGTGTAGACGAGATGCCCGGTTGCCTCGCCCGCATAGAAAATACCGGAACCAGGAACGAGCTCGTTTGTGTTGTTGGCGCATTGGGTCGTGCTGCTGTCACACAGTCCGAAGTAGGCTTCATACGAGAAGGTTTGCGCGCTCGATGCCAGGGGGCCCGTGTAGCCGAAGTCGTAGCTGAAGCCCAGGGTGGAGCCATCGGCTATGCCCGAGTACTTGAAGTCATTGAGTTCCGCAGGCGTGGTTCCATAACTGGGGTCAAATGCCTTCGCATCCGAAGACCAACCGGCGCCTGACTGATCATTGACCCATGCCGGATTCAAGTAACGACTCCAGATCGAGTCGGCATCCAGCATGATGCGGAAAAAATCCAGCGTGTTGCCGGCGTCGTCCGTGTTGGTCACGCTCAGCGACTGGCCGCTGCTCGTAGGCGTGAAGTCAAATGTAGTCGTGAAAGGAGTGGCCGATACGGGGGTGCCTGCGGCGAGTATCAGCGCCCCGATCGCGTAGGGAAGGGCTTGTTTCAATGCTTTCATGTCAATCTCCATGTGGAAATCAAGGGTAAATATACGTAGTGCGATACACTGCATGCGCACATGTGTATTCGAAAGCAATAATCAAGCCAGATGTGTAAGCTATTGTATTGTAAGTGTATATATATTTTTGTGTGTGGCGGTGTCAAATTATTCGACAAACGTACCGGTTTGCTACCCATGGGGTCCTGGAGGTGATCGGTAAGCGGTAATTCTGTGGCGCATCTCCCCTGGGCATGTGGACGAAGAGGATGATCTCCATGTCAACGGAGCGCGGCCTAACGGCGTTTCTTGCGCACCATGGACACGCACAACGCGTGTGTCGAGCAAATGGAATTCGCGCCCTCGGGCTGCCCCATCGTTGACCAGCAGATCGTCTTCTACGACCTCACCACGATCCACGCGGTAGGGAGCACGGATGGAGGTGATCGCCGACACCCCGGAAAAGCAGGCTGTGTTTCATGTGGAAGGGGTGCTGCGGGCTTACCCGCCTTGCGTGCCGGAAATGGCGACCTGCCCTAGGGTTTCTTCGCCTTGCAGTCCAGCAAGGTAGGGCGGAAAAGCGGTTTTTCGCGCCTTCCGCCGGCAAGAAGATGACGGCTCATCCGCCCTACGCGGGCTTGAGCGGGGTTTTGCCACGGCAATAACCTGACCCTGTGAGCTGCCATAAAAAAAGCCCCGGACCTACGTCCGGGGCTTCGTACAGCTAGAGCCGGATCAGCTCAGGCAGGGAATGCCGCTGATGTAGCCGACGGCGCCTTGTTTCTTGTTGCCCCAATTGCTGTTGATGGTTGCATTCAAGGTCGTGCCGGTGAGCACGGTGCTATGGAAGGCTTCCCAGTCGCCCGGGTGCTGGAAGTTGGCCATCACATAGGCGTAACCATTCAGGTTGTCCACGGCCTGCAAGCCGGTGCATTCCGCGCCGGCCGGGGCCGAGTAGATGCGCGCCAGGGCCTTGGTCTCGACGTTGTAGGCCCAGATGAAGTTGTTGACGTGCTGGCTGGAATCCTCGCCGACGAACAAGGTCCGCATCGATTCCGAGAACCACAGGTTGTCGGTCAGGGAGATCTTGTCGGTGTTCGCCAGGTTGCCATTGGCCGGGTCCGGCGTTGCCAGATCCTGGCCCAGCAGGGCAGTGGGTACGGACATGCTCTTCGGTACCCAGTCGCTGCCGATGGTCGCATCGGTACCCAGAATGACTTCGTAGGTGCCGCCGGCACTGATCTTCGCGACCTGGAGCACATTACCCGTTGCGGCGCCGCCGTTGGGGTCGTTGAGGAAACCGTTGCTGGTCATGGTGTCCTTGATGGCGGACATGGCGAAGTAGGCCTTCTTGTCCTTCTGGTTGACCGTTACGCCTTCGAACTTGGTGAACTCCATGGTTGCACCCAGGTAGGCGGCATAGCGATGTGTCTCCAGAAAGGCGGCTGCCTTGGTCGCGGTGGCGCCCGTCTGGAACTTGATGAACTGCTGGACGGTGCCGAAGTTGATCAGGGTGTAGGCGGTAAGGTCGGCCGTGGTGGCGATGGCCGTGCCGAGATCGCTGGTCGTTTTCACGTACAGCGTATTGGCGCCCCAGGTAAGTGCGATGTGACCGGCCGCTGCGGTCAGCCGGGTCTGCACCACGTCGGCGATGATGCCCTTCGCTGCCGTTGCCGCCGTATTGGTGTTTGCCAGGTTATTCGCGATAGTCTCAATCTCGGTGCTGCTGGCATGGCCGAGCTTGATCCAGGTCAGGGTGAAGGCGCCGCCGTCGGCAGCACCCGAGGCGTTGGTCTGGACCAACTTGGCGGCATAGAGGGTGCCGGAAGAGAGTACGCCGGCCACGTCGGCGACGAACATGAAGATGCCGCTACTGGTGGCGTCATCCCCCATCAGCACGGTCTTGTTGTCGGGCATGACCTGGACCTTCTCGCGCGAGATGCGACCCATGCAGTAATGCTTCTTGACGCCGCCGGTGCCGTCGGGGTTCACGGTCACTTCCGGCACATGACCATAGTGGTAGGGGTTGGCAATACTGTCGCTGCCGAAAGTGTTGGCGCTGAAAGCGCGGAAGTAACCGCCGGAGTCGCCGGTGGTGGCCACGGCCCAGGCGTCAGGCTCATATTCCTCGCTGGACAGGTGGGTGTTCCACGGGGACAGGCTGGAGGCACAGGTGATCCACAGACCATGCACGCTGGCAGTGGGAACCGGGTAGTAATAGACGGGGGTCAGCGCACCGGTGGTCTTGTCCTGGCTGAGGGTGGTGATGCCGAACTGCGAGGGCAGTTTGCCATACATACCATTGCTGGTGCCGCCGAGGGTGTAGACGCCGCCGCCGGGGCGGGCTTCGCCCTGGGCGTTGTTGGCAGTCTGATATTCGAACTGGGTGACCAGGAACAAGGGGTTGCCGGCCACGCCAGAAACGGTGGTGCTGGCAAGTTTGAGCAGGGACTGGCCGTCCGGGCTGTCCGAGTAAGCCTGCATCGGCGTGGTGCCGGTGGTGTCGATGATGGGGTTGTTGTTGATGTCGTAGTAGCCGCCGGTCAGTGCGTTGCCGCCGTCGGGACGCGGCAGGGTGGCGCCGGTCTTGTAGATCAGGTTGTAGGCCAGCGGCTGGGCGGTCTTGATGCTGGCATCGGAATAGGTGACGTCGACAGTGGCGTTGGTAAAGGTGGTGGCGCGGTTGGCATCCGTGGTCGGAGCGGCCATGTTGTTGAACTTTACCGACAAGGGGGTGGCGGCTGTCAAGGCGGCGCTGCTGGAACTGCCACAAGCGGAGAGGCTGAGCAAGGCTGTGCCGGAGAGCAGGAAGGGCGCGCTGCCCAACATGCCGATAAACTGGCGGCGGGACACGCCGGGCACATCCTGGATGGTGGCAACGAGCGGGTTGTTCTCAAGTTCTTTCATGGCTTCCTCGCGGAATGGTGGATGGGCTTCTCATCTTGCGAGCTTGCCGTGAACCTATCGTGACATGGATATGAGGGAAATATTACGGCGCTCTCGGTGGCCGGTCCTGGTTTAGGGTTTCTTCGCCTTGCGGTCCAGTTCGCGCAGGTGCGCCAGGCGTTCGCCGATCTTGGCTTCCAGGCCGCGCGGGCTGGGGGTGTAGAAGCGGGGTGGTGCGGCCAGGTCGTCGGGGAAATAGCGTTCGCCGGCGGCATAGGCCTCGGGTTCGTCGTGGGCGTAGCGGTAGGCGTGGCCGTAGCCTAGTTCTTTCATTAACTTGGTCGGGGCGTTGCGCAGGTGGATGGGCACCGTGCGCGAGCCGTTTTCCTTGACGAAGTGGCGCACGCTGCCCCAGGCCAGGTAACCGGCGTTGGATTTGGCTGCACAGGCCAGATAGATCACCGCCTGTGCCAGCGCCAGTTCGCCTTCCGGACTGCCCAGGCGTTCGTAGGTTTCCGCGGCGTCCAGGGCCACGCGGGCGGCGCGCGGGTCGGCCAGGCCCACGTCTTCCCAGGCCATGCGCACGATGCGGCGCGCCAGGTAGCGGGGGTCCGCGCCGCCATCCAGCATGCGCGCAAACCAGTACAGCGAGGCGTCCGGGTCGGAGCCGCGCACACTCTTGTGGAGGGCGGAAATCTGGTCGTAGAAGGCTTCTCCACCCTTGTCGAAGCGGCGTAGCGAGGGCGACAGGGCGCGGGCGGCGAAAGTCGCGTCCACCTCCCCGACGCCGGCGACTCGCCTGGCTACCGCCAATTGTTCCGTGAGATTGATCAGGCGGCGGCCATCCCCATCGGCGTAAGCCACCAGCAGCTTTTCCGCATCGGCGCTGAGGGCGAGGTCGAGATGCCCCAGCGCCTGGGTGCGCGCCAGCAAGGCGGCCAGTTCGTCTTCGCTCAGGGCGCTGAGCACATAGACCTGGGCGCGCGAGAGTAAGGCGCCCACGACTTCGAAGGAGGGGTTCTCGGTGGTGGCACCGATGAAGGTGACCAGGCCGGCTTCGACATGCGGCAAGAAAGCGTCCTGTTGCGCCTTGTTGAAGCGGTGTACTTCATCCACGAACAGGATGGTTTGACGCTCCTGGCGCTGATTCATGCGTGCGCGCTCCACGGCCTCACGGATTTCTTTTACGCCTGCCAGCACGGCCGAGATCTGGATGAAGTCGGCGCCGAAATGACGCGCTGTCAGGCGAGCCAGCGTGGTCTTGCCCACTCCAGGCGGCCCCCACAGGATCATCGAATGCAAGCGCCGCGCGTCGAACGCCAGTTTGAGCGGCATGCCCTCTCCCAGCAGATGGCGCTGGCCGATCATCTCGTCCAGGTTTTGCGGGCGTATCGTCTCCGCCAGGGGCGCATCACTCGTGGCAAGGAGCGGGGGGAACAGATCTTCGGTCATCGCTTCGGGTCTTTCTTTTCCAGGCAGGCGAGATAGGCCGCGCCGTCGGGTGGCATCTGGTAGCGCTGCGCGGTCCAGATCATCTCCGCCAGGCAGTCCATGACCTGATGCTGGGCGTCGTGTTCATCGCCCAGGGTAATGCGCAGCTTTTCGTACCTTGATTTGACGCCGATCGGCTGGTCGATGGAAAGCTGCTCGCTGATCGCCAGGTGCATGGACAGATGCAGGAAGGGATTGGTCTGGCCCTGTTCCGGGTGCCATTCGCGCTCCTGATAGCGTTCGGGCGCATCCAGGATGGCGTGGTACTCGGGGTGGCGGCCGATATGTTCGACGGCGATGGCTTCCAGGTCGGAGAGCGCAGCTTGTTCGCTAAATTTCTTCCAGGCGGCGAAGAAGAATTGTCGGGCCTGGTCACGGCTGGGATTGAACATGGATCGCCCTCAGTTCGTTTTTTCTTTGAAGTCGCACAAGTCGCGAATCAGGCAGACGCCGCAATCCGGTTTGCGCGCGCGGCAGACATAACGCCCGTGCAGGATCAGCCAGTGGTGGGCATCCTGGCGGAATTCAGCGGGCACGTGTTTGAGCAGTTTCTGTTCCACTTCCAGCACGGTCTTGCCGGGTGCCAGGCCGATGCGGTTGGCCAGGCGAAAGATGTGCGTGTCGACCGCGATGGTGGCCACGCCAAAGGCGGTGTTGAGCACCACGTTCGCGGTCTTGCGGCCCACGCCCGGGAGCGCTTCCAGCGCTTCGCGAGTGTTCGGCACCAGGCCGCCGTGGAGATCGATCAGGATTCTGGCCGTCGCGATCAGGTTCTTCGCCTTGGTCTTGAACAGGCCGATGCGGCGGATGTGCAAGATCAGGCCGGCTTCGCCCAGAGCGAGCAGTTTCTCCGGGGTGTCGGCGAGCGGAAACAGCGTGTCCGTGGCCAGGTTCACGCTGACATCGGTGGCTTGCGCCGACAGGATCACCGCCACCAGCAATTCGAAGGGCGTGCGATAGCGCAGTTCGGTAGTGGGCTGCGGGTTGGCGGCGCGCAGGCGCTCAAAAATCGCGCGGCGTAAGCTGGCATTCATGGCGCGATGATAAACCGCTACCATGCGCTCCATGCGAATCGAAACACTCCGCCAGCGTTTGCGTGCGCTGGGCGCCAAAACGAAACACGAGCAGCGCCTGCTCCAGGCCTGGACGCGTGTGTTGCCGATCGCCACCCGCCACCGCAGCGCCGAGGATTTTCTGCCCAAGCGGCTGCGTGCGGCCTTGCCAGAACTGCATGCGGAACTGGCGGGCCTGGCCCGCCTGCGCTCCGAGCACCCAGGCGCGGACGGCGCCACCCGCCTCCTGGTGGAGTTAGGAGATGGTCAGACGGTGGAGGGCGTCCTGCTGCCGCGCGAGGGTCTTTGCGTCTCCACCCAGGTAGGCTGTGCCGTGGGCTGTTTGTTCTGCATGACCGGGCGCGACGGTTTGCAGCGCCAGTTGAGCAGTGGCGAGATCGTCGCCCAAGTGGTGCTGGCCCGCGGTCTGCGGTCGATCAAACGCGTGGTGTTCATGGGCATGGGCGAGCCGGCGCATAACCTGGACAACGTGCTCGAAGCCATCGACCTGCTGGGCACCTCGGGCGGCATCGGCCACAAGAATCTGGTCTTCTCCACGGTGGGCGACCCGCGCGTGTTCGAACGTCTGCCGCTCGGGGTCGTCAAGCCGGCCCTGGCGCTTTCCCTGCACAGCACGAAGGCCGATCTGCGCGCGCGCCTGTTGCCCCGTGCGCCGCGACTCACTCCGGATGAACTGGTGGAACTGGGCGAAGACTATGCCCGCTCCACCGGCTATCCGATCCAGTATCAGTGGACCTTGCTGGCGGGGATCAACGACGGCGACGAAGAGCTGGACGGCATCGTGCGCCTCTTGGACGGCAAGTACGCGATGATGAATTTCATTCCCTACAACAGCAACGAGGGTCTGGACTTCACCCGCCCCAGTTGGGAACGCGCCTCGGAGATGGCAGGAAAACTGCATCAGCGCGGCATCCTCACCCGGCTACGCAACTCCGCCGGCCAGGACATCGACGGCGGTTGCGGCCAACTGCGGGCGCGAACGGCACCCGAGCAAAACGTGTCCATCAGCGTGGGTTAAGCCAGCGTGGTATGTCTGAAACGGCCCCGTCGTTCTTTAGGCTGCTGCACCTGGTTTCATGCGGCATCCTTTCAATTTCGCAGTGCTCAACCAAGGAATTCAGGATGATCGGTATCGCGATTCTTACGTGGAGACATTTTTTTGTAACTTCTCAATAAGTCACGGCATAGTGCGGTCAGCGCCCGTTCACGCGGGGTAGTGATGTAAGCCACCCCAGGCAGGTTGAAGAAGCACTGGCGAGATCCTGTAGCGCAGGCATCCTTGCCTGCGTCTTTGAAAACAGCCGGCCGGAAGCCGGCGCTGCCGCGATGATTTCTTTTTGAAGCAACGGGTTGAAGCGTGCTTCTTGAGAGGGC
>CAISDD010000206.1 GCA_903883985.1 uncultured Pseudomonadota bacterium
CATCGCGCTCGCCATGCGCCTGGACGATGGCGCGAGCGTTGCCGGGGTTGGACTCGAGGTGAAACATGCGCGAGGCATGCGCATACAGCACCGGGTTCTTCTCCACCAATTCGAAGGCGGGAATGCGCAGCACCGTGTGGGCGCGTGCGACGGCACGCAGCGCCTGGCGTTCCTCGCGGGAGACAAAGGTCAGCGGCTGAACACTCGCGCCCTCTCCCCCGGTCGGGGAGGGGGAGATCGCACTCCCTCTCCCTCCGGGAGAGGGCTGGGGTGAGGGAGCAGCGCTTGCGTATGGGTCCGGATGCGGATCGACCCGCCCCAGAATTTCAAGCTGCGTGGAATCAATTTCCGCCCAGTCTTCCCCCGGTTTCCAGGCGAATGGCACCATGAACGCCGTGCCGCGCAGATCGCGGATACCGGAAATCGTCTCGCCAGCAGCCAGGCGATGGGTCAGCGCCACCAGCGCGCGTTCCGCGTTACCGAACAGCAGCATGTCGGCCTTGGAATCGGCCAACACCGAGCGGCGTACCTTGTCCGACCAGTAATCGTAATGGGCGATGCGGCGCAAGGAAGCCTCGATGCCGCCGATCACCACCGCCGTACCCGGGAAAGCCTCGCGGCAGCGCTGCGCATAGGCCACCACCGCGCGATCAGGGCGCTGGTTGGGCGCGGCGTTGGGGGTGTAGGCGTCGTCGGAACGGGTTTTCCGATCCGAGGTATAGCGGTTCACCATCGAATCCATATTCCCCGCCGTCACCCCGAAATACAGGTTCGGTCGCCCCAGGCCGCGGAAGGCATCGACCGAACGCCAGTCCGGCTGGCTGATGAGGCCAACACGAAAACCCTGCGCCTCCAGCAGCCGCCCGACCAGAGCCATGCCAAAACTGGGGTGGTCGATATAGGCGTCGCCCGTCACCAAAATAACATCGCAGCAATCCCAGCCCAGGGACTCCATCTCGGGTCGCGACATCGGCAAAAACGGCGCCACACCGAATCGGCTGGCCCAGTAGGGGCGGTAGGAGAAGAGGGATTTTGCGGTTTCCACGGCACTCCAGAAGCAACGAATTGGCTACATGATTTCATGCCTGTAGCCACGAACGAGTTTGGAAGGGGTTTACATCCCCTCCAGAATTGCCAAGTAACCGTCGAAACCAATTGGGTTTACCGCCGAGCGCCCTCACCCTGCCATCTCCCGAAAGGGAGGGTTACTCACCCTTCCCCATCCGGTGGACGGGCCTGCGCCGGCAGCTTAATGAAGGAAGATCAGTTGCGCGACATGACTTACGCCTGAACACCCCGACCTGAAGGCCGGGGTTTCAAACCGGCGATTCACGATCAAGCTGACACCAGCGTGCCCTCGCGGCGCTGGCGTCCCTCCGGCCCTTTCGCGTCTGGACAGCGACAGGCCGTCAAGGCGCCGGCTCTGTTCGACCCATCCTCAGGGCAGCCGCACCAACACCCCTCACACGCGCGATTTTTCCACTTTCTTGACCTTTTTCGCTTCCTTCTTTTCCTTCATGGTCTTGGCGGGTTCTTTCTTGGCGGTTTTCTTGCCTTCCTGGCCTTTCATCATCTTCTCCTGAAATATCGGCCGGCTGGCCGGTGGGACGGACGCTTGCGTCCGAAATTGCGAAAACAACCTGTCTTTTACCAGCAGCACTCAGGATAGGCAATGACGCAATCCTGGCGCCGTCATTATCAACGCCTGAGCTGCGGATGATACCTTGCGCAGGCACTCAGCCGGTGAACTCTGGGGTCTGATTGAATTTCAGCTTGCGATAAGCCTCCAGCAGGCGCTGGTGCATCTCGCACCCGTCCAGGTCCATGCCAGGGGCTTGCAGGCCGAAGAAGCTCCGCTCGCCTCGCAGCATGGCCTGCGCCGTGTTCAGGGTCACGGCGCCATAGAGTTGCCGCAGGCTGGCGTCGTATTCCTCGCTAGCGGCATCCGGCATCGCCAGCAAGGTCTCGACACAGCGATAGATCCGCCGCCGCGCGGGGTCGAGCTGCGCGAAATGGCGCACCCAATCGCAACCCTCGCGGGTGGCCTCGACATCCTGGAGGGCCAAGGCCAACAGCAGCTTCAGTTCGGCTACGCGCAGGTCTTGCCAGAGCGAACCCGCATCGGCGGCCAGGCCGATGAGGGCCGCGACCGGACGCTGATCCTCGAGTCCTAGTTCGTTCAGCGTATCGAGCAAGGCGCGTAGCCCTGCGGCATCGAGCCGCGGCAGATTCAGGACGGACTGGAGCAGCGGATTGGCGATGCTGTTGTTGTTCCATTCCAGGTCGTCTATGGGATAAATCTCGGACATCCCCGGCACCAGGATGCGACAGGCGTAGACCCCCAGGTGCGGAAAATCGGCGATGTAGACCTCGCGCCCGTCCGCATGGAGGGCGGCACACGCCCAGGTGAATTCGGCTTCCGTGGTCTTGCCAACCCCGCCGCTGAAATCCCAGTCGGCGAAATCGAAATCAGGTGCCGCGCGCAGGAATTCCCAGCTAATGATGCCGCTGGAATCGACGAAATGGATTTCCAGGTTCTGCGGGTCGGCGATTTCCTCGAGATCGAAACCCGGCTCCGGGAAGTCGCTCAGGGCATCCAGGGCACGGCCTTGCAGGAGCTCGGTCAACGCGCGTTCCAGCGCCACTTCGAAGCGCGGGTGTGCGCCAAAACTGGAGAAGCAACCCTGGTCGTGCGGATTGAGCAGGGTCACATTCATCACCGGATATTTCCCTCCCAGCGAGGCGTCCTTGACCAGGATACCAAAGCCGGCGGCGCGCAGGTCGCGGATGCCGGCGGCGATCTGCGGATAGCGTGCGATCACCGCCTCGGGAACGTCGGGCAAGCACAGTCCCTCGGCAATGATACGGAACTTGACGTGCCGTTCAAAGATTTCGGACAGCGCCTGGACCCGCGCTTCGGCCGCGCTGTTCCCGGCCGACATGCCGTTGCTGACGTACAGATTGCCGATCAGATTGATCGGAAACCAGAGCGTGGCGCCGTCACGCTGGCGAGTGTAGGGCAAGGCGCAGATGCCGCGCGCCGCGTTGCCGGAATTACGATCGACCAGAGCGCCGGCCTCCACGGCATCGTCCGGGTTGTAGAAGGCGCGCAGATCCGGGTCCAGCAGCGCCTGCGGCCAGGTGGTGCCCGCTTCCAGTGGGAACCACCGCTCCTGCGGGTAGTGCACGAACGCGCGCCGCGCCAGGGTCTCACCCAGGTAGTAATGCGACCAGAAATAGTTACAGCCGAGACGCTCGAAAAATTCCCCCAGCGCGCTCGCCCTCGCGGCCTTCTCGGTAGCACCCTTGCCGTTGGTGAACAACAAGGGGCAATCGCGGTCGCGAATATGCACCGACCAGACGGACTCGATCGGATTCAGCCAGGAGCGTTCTTCAATATGAAAATCCAGCTCCCCCAGCCTGGCCTGCATGGAAGCAATGGAGGACTCGAGCGAGGCGTCCTTGCCGGAAATGAAGCTTTCGATGTGCATGATCCTTGATCCTAATCCTTGATCCTATATGTTGGCCGTGCAGTAGGCTTACCTGGGTTCGCCCAAGCGGTAAAGCCTGCTGCACCTGGGTACATCCTTGATTCCGTGCTTATCCGGTTAGCACCCGGGCCAAGTCGTTCTTGGGGCGGCAGAACGACTTGAGAGCGTCTTCGGCGGCTGTACCGCTTACCAGTCGCTGCCGCCAGAAGAGCCGTCGTCCCAGGAGCCGCTGTCCGAGACGCCGAAATCGCCACCACCCATGTCATCGGGTGGAGCACTCCAGTTCTCCGCGGGTGCTGGCATGGGTGCGGCATGCGCATTGCCAGAGTCGGTGAAGTGATGCATCAGCGCCTCGCCGGCAACCATCCCCGCGCCAACAGCGGCACCGGTAGCCAGTCCGCCGAGTATGCCCGAACCCATTCCGCCCGCGGCGGGCCCCATGCCGGCTCCCATGGGACCGGCGCCGTAGGGCTGCGCTGGCATCCCTCCA
The DNA here is from genome assembly GCA_903883985.1 of uncultured Pseudomonadota bacterium. GTDB lineage: Bacteria > Pseudomonadota > Gammaproteobacteria > Burkholderiales > Thiobacillaceae > PFJX01. Next base: position 3,982 of record CAISDD010000206.1, read on the forward strand.
GGGCCGCCGGCGTAGCCCGGCCCACCGCCCGAGTAGACGACAGGACGACGACTCATGGAGCGAACGAAGAAGATGAGCACGGCGATCAAGCCCAGCCCGAGCAATACCATGGCCCAGGGTATACCGCCGGCTGCGGGGGCCATCACCCTGTCGGCGGTGGAAGCCTGCACCGGACTTTCCGGCATGCGCGCAGCGGAAAGATTTCGTTTCAACTTCTCGACCGACTCTGGCTTGGCGAAGGGGAGCCCTGGAGCCAGGCGTTCCGCGGTATCAAGCTCGGTGCGCGCGTTGGCGAGGTGCCCCCCTCTGGACAGGATTTCCGCTTCGACGAAGTGCGCCTTGGCGCTACCCGGGTGCAAGCGCAACACCTGGTCCATCATGCTTTGGGCCTCGCTCAACCGTCCCGCGTTCGCCGCCGTGTAGACCTGATGCAGGGAAGGTTCATCCGCTGCCAGGGCAGCGCCCGAACAGACGAGTAACAAAATCAACAGAACATTTCTCAACATGGGATGCCTCCAGAAGACATTGCGCTACATGGTGTTGCCGCACCCATATTCAAGACCAGGCAGGAGTGGAACCTTCTCCGTGGGTGCGGAACATGGCCGTGGAACCTCGCCGCCATCAAATAGTTCCCACCCGTCTCGCAAAAAGTCCATCTATTGTTAAGGGGGACTCGACCATCCCCGCGCTGGGCCTATAAGGGCAACACCACCACCTCCACTTTGGCCGTGCCGATAGGAGCGGCCGGCCCGCGACCGCCACTGCGGTATCGCGGGCGAGCCCGCTCCTACAAAGGCTCTCTCAAGAAGCACACCTCAACCTGTTGATTCAGAAAGAATTCATCGCGGCAGCGCCGGCTTCCAGCCGGCTGTTTTCAAAGACGCAGGCAAGGATGCCTGCGCTACAGGGACTCGCCAGGGCTGCTTCAACCTGCCCTTCCTGGGTGGGTTACTACGCTACCTGGGTTCAGCCGAGTGGTGTATGCAGTGCTGCCGCACCTGGTTTCATGCCGCATCCTGGCCGTTGCAGTTACGCTTCCCCGACCTCGGGATCGGCCGCCGCATCCTCACCACTGCCCGACTCGACCGCGACATCGCTGTCGAGCACGCGCTGCAATCCCGATAGCTTTTCGCCCGCGTCCAGATTGATGAGGGTCACGCCCTGGGTGGAACGGCCGAGCGAGCGGATCTCTGACACCCGGGTACGGATCAGCACGCCGCCGGTGGTGATCAGCATGACCTCGTCGCTCTCGTCGACCAGTGTGGCGGCGACCACGCGGCCATTGCGTGCCGAAGTGGAGATGGCGATCAAGCCCTGGCCACCACGACCGTGGCGGGTGTATTCGCCCACTGGAGTGCGCTTGCCGAAACCATTCTCGGTGGCGGTCATCACACTCTGTTCGTCGTTGTCGGCGACCAGCAGCGCGATCACGCGCGCGTCCCCACCCAGGCGGATGCCGCGTACGCCGCGGCTGCTGCGGCCCATGGGGCGCACTTCGGTCTCATCGAAGCGGTTGGCCTTGCCCTCGTCGGAGAACAGCATGACGTCGTTCGATCCGTTGGTGATGGCCACGCCGACGAGATAATC
>CAISDD010000207.1 GCA_903883985.1 uncultured Pseudomonadota bacterium
CATTTCCACATCGGCTCGCAAGTGCCGGATATTTTGGCGGTCAAGAAGGCGGTGCAGGAGGCCTCGCGTTTTTACGCCAAGTTGTACCAGATGGGTTTTGCCATCGAATGCCTGGACGTCGGAGGCGGTTTGGGCGTGGATTATGACGGCAGCCGTTCCGCCTTTGACAGCTCGACCAATTACACCCTCCAGGAGTACACCAACGACATCGTCTATTACGTCGCCGACATCTGCAACGCCGAGAAAGTGCCCCATCCGAATTTGATCAGCGAGAGCGGGCGGGGGATTGTGGCCTACCACAGCGTGCTGGTCATGGAGGTGTTTGGCTCGATCGCCAAGTTCCGCGAGACCACCGCCCTCCCCTTGGGCGCCAACGAACACGCCCTGGTGAAGGAATTGATCGAGATTCGCGACAGCCTGCCCCGCCTCAACAAGCTCGAGGCCTACCACGACGCCCTGGAACGCCGCGACGACGCCCACAACATGTTCATGGTCGGCCTGCTCGGTTTGGAGGATAAGGCCAAAATCGAGAACCTGTATTGGGAGATCGGCCTGGGCGTGGTCGCGAGTTTCAAGGGCCAAGCCTATGTGCCCGAGGAAATCCGCAAACTCGAGGATAGCCTGGGCGATCAATATCTCTGCAATTTCTCCGTGTTTCAGTCCTTGATCGACCATTGGGCGCTGGGCCAGTTGTTCCCGATCATGCCCATCAGCCGCCTCAATGAGCAGCCCACGCGCGAAGCCACCCTGGTGGACATCACCTGTGATTCTGACGGCCAGATCAACAAGTTCATTGATCTGCGCGCTGTGCGGGACACGCTGCCGCTGCACGCTCTCCACCAAAACGGCAACGGCTACGAGCCCTACTACCTCGGCTTCTTTCTCATGGGGGCCTACCAGGACATCATGGGCGACCTGCACAACCTGTTTGGCCGCGTCAACGAGGTGCATGTCTTCCTCGATCCCGACGAGCCGACCGGCTATTACATCGAGGAAATCATCGAAGGCAGCACGATTGTCCAGACCCTGCAGGCGGTGCAATACGACGAAAACGAGCTTAAACGGCAGATGAAGGCCCAAGTGGAGGAAGCCATCAAGAGCGACCGCATGAAACCTTCCGAGGCCATGCGGCTGCTGGATGATTATGAACGGGGGCTGAAGAACTACACCTACCTAAACTTTTAGGCGCTGTGGGCCCGCGGGGGACGTTCCCGAGCCCCCCCGCCTTGTTCTCCGCCATGCCTGACCCTGCCCCAAATCCTGAATTACTGCGCTCGCTTGGCCACCTGCTCCGCGGTTTGTCAGTGTTATTCTGGGGCCTGCCTCTCGCCCTGGTCGTCTGTGTGCAGTCTTCCCAAGCCGACTACCTGCGCACGTTCGGGGTTGTTCCACCCGTCCTGGCCACTGCGGTACTGGTCTATGGGCTGGTTCTGCTGGGCCGATTCCGCAAGGAAGAAAAGGTCTGGCTGGTCGCGCTGGAGCGCGCGAAGATTTTTGCCGTCGTCAATCTGGGCCTGTCACCCTTCCTCTTCTGGGGCAGCCGGGTGCCGTCAAACGATTTCTCCTCGAGCATCACGCAATTGATGGCGGTCA
>CAISDD010000208.1 GCA_903883985.1 uncultured Pseudomonadota bacterium
ATCACTTAGCTGGGTTTGCGCGTTTAATGGTGGGTCTGTGTTTTGTGCTCTGGTGCCGAGAGGGGGACTCGAACCCCCACGTTGTTACCAACGGCGGATTTTGAATCCGCTGCGTCTACCGATTCCGCCATCCCGGCTGGGTGCGGATGGATTATCGCCGAAGCGACGGGGTCGGGCAATGCAAACCTGCAAGACGTGGAAAGCTCGGCCCGGTCAGTTTACGATCATCGTGGGGGGGACGCCGCAGCGGTTGGCCGGGGAATCGAGGATAATCCGCCTCCACATGAAAACCAGCGACTTCGAATATCTCCTGCCGGAGGAACTCATCGCCCGGCACCCTCTGGCCCTGCGCACGGCCAGCCGACTGCTGCGCGTGGATGGGCCGGGTGCTGGCGTAGAAGATCGCCGCTTCGCCGAATTGCCCGACTTCTTCCTTCCCGGCGACCTGCTGGTGTTCAACGACACCCGCGTGATCAAGGCGCGCCTGCACGGCCAGAAAGAAAGCGGCGGCAAGGTGGAGGCGCTACTGGAACGGATTGTGAGCGACCATGAGGCCTTGCTGTTCCTGCGCGCCAGCAAATCGCCCCGGCCGGGCAGCGAGTTGGTCTTCGCCGGAAATATCGCGGCGCGGGTACTGGGCCGCGAAGGGGAGTTATTCCACCTCGCCTTCGATCCGGCACGCACGGTGCTCGAATGGCTGGAGCAATACGGCGAGATGCCTTTGCCGCCCTATCTGCATCGTCCGGCCCAAAGTGAGGACGATGCACGCTACCAGACCGTCTATGCACGCGAACACGGCGCCGTCGCCGCCCCCACCGCCGGCCTGCATTTCGACGAGATCATGTTGGCGCGCTTGCGCGAGGCCGGCGTGGGCAGCGCCTTCGTGACACTACACGTCGGCGCGGGCACCTTCAAGCCGGTGCGCGCAGAAGACCTGGCGGATCACACGATGCATCGCGAACGCTATGCGATTCCTGAGGCAACCGTGGCCGCCATTGCCGCAACACGCGCAGCCGGGGGCCGCATCTGCGCGGTCGGCACCACCAGCTTGCGCGCGCTCGAATCCGCGGCTCGCGGCGGGGTGCTGCGCGCGGGCAGCGGCGAGACCGAGCTGTTCATCACGCCCGGATTTCACTTCCAGGTAGTGGAGCGACTCCTCACCAACTTCCACTTGCCGCGCTCCACCTTGTTGATGCTGGTCTGCGCCTTCGGCGGAAAGCCACTATTGCTGCGCGCCTATGCCCATGCCGTGGCCGACCGCTACCGTTTCTTCAGCTACGGCGACGCGATGCTGATCGAGAAGGCGCCGTAGTCGTCGGCCCGAAGTGTGCCTGCGTGTGCAGAGGTAGCAACGGTGCCTCGGCCCGGATGCAGGAATATTGAAAAATCAATGGCTTCCGTGCGCTGCCTGGTATATGATAGCAGGCGTTGTGTAACGCAGTAGTTGGCTTCCCGGTCCGTATCCATAGACCGGGTTTGCAAGCCCACGGGACTGTTTTCACAGCCCCATCGTCCCGACCTCACCTGATCCTTTCACGGAAAACTCCGTCGATTCGGCTTCGCGGCATTCGGTTGGCGCCGATGTTTCGCGAGAATCGACGTGACATGGCTACGCCGCCATTGCACGAGCGTTTCTGTTTTGCGCCCCTTTATCGGGCGCTGTTGCTCTTTGCCTGTGCCAAACGAATGGCAGGCGGGGCGCTGAAAGGATTGATATGACTTTTACTACGTTAGGCCTCAACCCCGTTGTCCTGAAATGCCTGGAAACCACTGGCTACACCGTCCCCACCGAGGTGCAGCGTCAGGCTGTGCCCGCCGCACTGGAGGGACGCGACCTGCTGGTTTCCAGCCACACCGGTAGCGGCAAGACTGCGGCCTTCCTCCTGCCCAGCCTGCATCGTCTTGCTGAACCTTCCACCCTTCCCGGCACGGGCCCGCGCCTGCTGGTGCTTTGCCCCACCCGTGAACTCGCCATGCAGGTGCAAAAGCAGGCGATGATCTACGGCGCCGGAATGCGCCGCTTGCGCACAGTCTGTCTGGTCGGCGGCGCGCCGTTCGGCCCGCAGTTCCAGGCGCTGAAGGTGAACCCGGAAGTGATGATAGCCACACCCGGTCGCCTGATCGACCACCTGGAACGCGGCCGCATCGACTTCTCGCGCCTGGAAGTGCTGGTTCTGGATGAAGCCGACCGCATGCTGGACATGGGTTTCATCGAGGACATCGAGCATGTCGTCTCGCGCACCCCGGCGTCACGCCAAACCCTGCTGTTCTCCGCCACCCTGGATGGCATGGTGGGCAAGATCGCCGCAGAGATGACCAACAACCCCTTGCGCATTTCCGTGGAGATCCAGGAAGAGCACAAGGCCAATATCGACCAGCGCATCCTGTTCTCCGACGACATCGGTCACAAACATCGCCTGCTCGACGTGCTGCTGCGTGACCTGGACCTGACACAGGCCCTGATCTTCACCGCCACCAAACGCAGCGCCGAGGAGTTGTCGGAGACTCTGCTGGAACAGGGGCATTCCGCTGCGGCCCTGCACGGCGACATGCCGCAACACAAGCGCACCCGCACCCTGCAACGCCTGCGTGACGGCCAGGTGCGCTTTCTCGTGGCCACCGACGTCGCCGCGCGCGGCATCGACGTCGCCGGCATCAGCCATGTCATCAACTTCGACGCGCCGCGCCAAGCCGAAGATTATGTGCACCGCATCGGCCGCACCGGCCGCGCAGGCCGTTCCGGCATCGCCATCACCATGGTGAACGGCAAGGAACGCCATCTGGTGCGTGAAATCGAGCGCTACCTCGGCCAGAGCGTGCGCGTCGACGTCATCCCTGGCCTGGAGCCGAGCGCCCGTCCGGAGCGCAGCTTCGACAAGTCGCGTGGCGGCAAGAGTGGCTATGGCAACAAGAGTGGTGGTTATGCCGGCGCTGGCCAGAAATCCTGGGGTGAACGCAAGTTCGGCGACAAGCCAGCGGGCGATCGTCCCTGGGGCGAGAAGAAATGGGGCGACAAACCTCGCAGCGAGAATCCCACCCGCGCTTACGGACAGCGGGATGTCCCGGCGCCGCGCCATGACGACGACAATCGCGGCAACTCCATCAACTATGGCGCCGGTCAGGCCCGGCCGGCTCGCGAAGGCAATACCTGGAATCGCCCGGAAAAGAACGGCAACACCTGGGCCAAGCCGGAAGGCGCTCACGCCGCCAAGCCGGCCTGGGTCAACAAGTCCGATGCGCGTCCGGCCTTCAAGAGCAGTGGTCCGCGTAGCGACGACCATCATCCCGCCGCCGCCAAGCCGCGCGGTCGCCAGAGCTGGTAAGGCGTTCCCTCTCCGGAGGGGAGCATCCGTAGGTTGGGCAAAGCGTGGCGTGCCCAACCTACTGCGCACACTCCCATTCCACATGATCTCCCGTTCGGCCGCTGAAACGGCCAGCGGCGATTTCCAGGACATGGGAAACCGGTACCGGAGGGTAGGTGATGGGGCAGTGCCCCTTGTCGCAAACCGGCAGGGTGGCCATGCCCACGACCCGGTTTTCCGGGCTCACCCAGATCAGGTCGATGGGGAAGCGCATGCCGCGCATCCAGAAGCCGGGCATCCCGGTTTCCGCCAGGATGAAGCACATGCCGGAATCGGGAGCGAGCCGCGCACGTCCGGACAGGCCGCGTTCCCGCGCGGACG
>CAISDD010000209.1 GCA_903883985.1 uncultured Pseudomonadota bacterium
CGCTGTACCCGCAAGGGGTACGCCGGATTCGTAAGGCGGCACAGCCGCCAACGACTCCGCTGTACCCGCAAGGGGCACGCCGGATTCGTAAGGCGGCAGAGCCGCCAACGACTCCGCTGCACCCGCAAGGGGTACGCCGGATTCGTAAGGCGGCACAGCCGCCAACGACTCCGCAGCACCTCCTTGCAGGGAGCGACCACGCGCGCACCCGCAAAGGGTACGCCGGGCCTGTAATGCCGCTGAGGCGGCAACAGTCCCGCTCTCGTCGCGTACCCGCAAGGAGTAGGCCGGATTCGTACGCGCTTAAACGCTACGACTCCGCTCCCTTGCCAGACAACTCGCCAGGCGCACACCCGGGCGTGTTCAACTGAGGATTCAAGGATCATTGCGCGACCTCTTCCAGGACAGGCGCCACAGTTTCGTCCGCGGGTGCGGCGTCTTCCACTTCCTCCGGCGCTACGACCTCTGGCGCGGGTAATGCTGGGGCCGTGGGCAACTTGCCAAGCAGCCAGTAGTCGATCACCTTGCGCGCTACTGGCGCTGCGGTTGAGCCGCCGTGGCCGCCATTTTCCACCATCACGGCCACCACAATTTTTGGGTCGTCAGCCGGCGCGAAGCCAATGAACAAGGCGTGGTCGCGGTTCTGCGCGCCGATCCGGCTGGCATCGTATTTCTCGCCCTGGCGGATGCCGACAACCTGCGCCGTGCCGGTCTTGCCGGCGAACAGGTAGGCCGCATGGGAACCGGCGACCGAGGCGGTGCCGCCCGGCTGGGTGACTTCCACCATCGCATCCTTCACCAGACGCAGTGCATCTGCCCTGATCGCAATGTGGCCCACCGCCTGCGGAGCAGCATAACTCACCTGGCCGGTGCCTGGATCGCGCCAGGCACGGATGATCTGGGGTTTGTAGACTTCGCCGTCATTGGCGATGGCCATGGTCGCGACCGCCAATTGCATGGGGGTTGCCAGGACGTAACCCTGACCGATGCCGGCGATCACTGTCTCGCCCGGCCACCAGGGCTGCTTGTAGCGCTTGCGTTTCCAATCCGGGGTTGGCATCAGGCCGGCGAGTTCGCCATCCAGGTCTATGCCGCTCTTCCTGCCGAAGCCGAACTGGGAAAGGAAGGCCGACATGCGCGTGATGCCCATCTGCTGGGCGAGCCCGTAAAAATAGGTGTCGCAGGAAACGACGATGGCTCGCTTCATGTCCACCATGCCGTGGCCACCCTTCTTCCAGTCGCGGTAGCGGTGGCTGCTGCCGGGAAGGGTGAAATAGCCAGGGTCAGAGATGGTGTCGCCGGCCCGGCGTACCCCGGTTTCCAGACCGGCGAGTGCCATGAAGGGCTTGATGGTGGAGCCGGGCGGATAGACGGCGCGCAAGGCACGGTTTATCAGGGGGCGCTCACGGGCATTGTTGAGCTCATGCCAGGTGCCGCTGTCGATCCCATCCACGAACAGATTGGGGTCAAAACCAGGTCTGGAAACCAGAGCCAGTACGCCTCCGTTGCGCGGGTCCAACGCAACCAGGGCACCGCGGAAGTCGCCGAATGCCTTTTCCGCCACTTGTTGCAGCTTGGCATCCAGTTGCAGATACAGGTCATGGCCGGACTGTGGGGCGGTACGGGACAGCAGGCGCACCGCGCGGCCGCCGGAATCGGTCTCGACTTTTTCTATGCCGGTATGGCCGTGCAGCCAGGGCTCGTAGGTCGCTTCGATGCCGAGCTTGCCGATGTGGTCGGTACCCCGGTAGTTGGCTAATTGCTCGTCGGCTTTCAGGCGGTCCAGGTCGTGCTGGCCGATACGGCCTATGTAGCCGACCACGTGGGAGAAGGATTCTCCGAGCGGGTATTGCCGGAACAGGCGTGCCTTCACCTCGACGCCGGGAAAACGGTAGCGGTTGACCGTGAAGTGGGCAACCTCGGCCTCCGTTAGTCGGTTACGGATGGGAATGCTCTCGAAGTTCTTGCTTTCCTCCAGCAGCCGCTTGAAACGCCTGCGGTCACCCGCCTCGATGCTGACCACCTGGCTGAGTTGGGCGATGGTTTCATCCAGGTTGCCAACCTTGTCCGGGGTGACTTCCAATGTGTAGGCGGAAAAATTCTGCGCCAGGATCAACCCATGGCGGTCGTAGATCACTCCGCGCGAAGGCGGTGCCGGCACCAGGGAAATGCGGTTGTTCTCCGCGAGCGCGTGGTAGTGGTCGAACTGCATGATCTGCAGCCAGGCAAAGCGCGCGAGCAGAATCAGGAACAACAAGGCCGCCCCGCCTCCGGCGATCTCCAGGCGGCTACGGTAGCGCAGGAATTCCACTTCAGGGTTGATCAGGCGCAGGTGGCTCATGTGAGCTCTCCGGCCCTGCATGGCCGGCCCGCACAGCAGGCGCGCAACCGCAATCCGCGTAAGCCCTGCACCTCCCCCCGTGGGAGTTCACGTCCCTTAGGGACGCTCATGCCGGCTCCGCGTCGAGGGCGGGTCGGCCGGTCAGGTGATCGAGCAGCATGGCCAGAGGCAACCAGAGCGACACAGCGACCAGGCCCGCTGCCATGTAGCGCCAGTCGGCCGCAGTACGGCCAAAAGCCATGCCCAGTGTCAGC
>CAISDD010000210.1 GCA_903883985.1 uncultured Pseudomonadota bacterium
GCGCCCTGGTGGTCGCTCCCGGCGGCGGTGGCCATCGGCGTGCCCATGTACACCAACGCGGCGGGCATCATCCCCATCGTCGAGGCGCTGATCGGCAAGGGCGCGGCCCTGGGCACGGTGTTGGCGTTCATGATGAGCGTGATTGCGCTGTCCGCCCCGGAAATGATCATTCTGCGCAAGGTGTTGAAGCCCCGGCTGATTGCGACCTTCGCGGGTGTTGTGGCCGCCGGCATCCTGCTGGTGGGCACGGTGTTCAATCTCGTTTTATGAATGGAGAAGTCATGGAAATCAAGGTACTGGGAACTGGATGCGCCAACTGCAAGACCACGATGAAACTGATCGAGGAGGTCGTCGCCGAAAAGGGCGTGGCGGCCCAGGTGAGCAAGGTGGAGGACATCCAATCCATCATGAGCTACGGCGTCATGTCCACGCCCGGTGTGGTGATCGACGGCAAGGTTGTGCATGCCGGCGGCGTGCCGAGTCGGGACAAGATCGCTGGCTGGCTGGCGGGTACAAGCGCTGCGCCGGTGGCGGCCAAATCCGGCGGCTGTGGCGGTGGCGGCTGCTCGTAGGCCACCGCGCACGGGGCTGAGACGCGCTGGTCATGGAAGCCCTCACCTCCACCCACCTTCTCGCCACCGGCCTGGTGTTCGCGGTGGCCACCGTGTTCTCCATGCTGGGGCTGGGTGGCGGCATGTTGTATGTGCCGCTGTTCAAGTGGCTGGAGTTGCCGCTGAAAACCGTGGCCATTCCGCTGGGCCTGCTGCTCAATGAGGTGACTTCCGCCTCTGCCCTGCTTCGCTACGCCCGCGAGGGGCTTGGTGGATTATCGCGGCGGCCTGCCGGCGGCCATGGGCGCCGTTGTCGTGGCGCCCGTGGGCGCCTGGTGCATGGGCTTGTTGCCGCGCGACGCGCTGCTGATGCTGTTCGCCGCCTTCACCGCGCTGGCAGGCCTCTACAGCCTGAAAGCCAGCGCAGACCGCCGCGCCGCCGCCGCCCGTGCGCCGCTTCTGGATCGGCCTGGGGCTGGGCGGCTTCAATGGTATCATCGGCGGGCTGCTGGGGGTGGGTGGCGGTTTTCTGATCGCGCCCATGCTCCTTGCCCTGGGTTTTCCCATCAAGCGGGCGGTGGCCACCACCAGCTTCATCGTCACCTTCGCTTCCATTTCCGGTTTCGTCGCCCACGCGGCGGCGGGGCGGCTGGACCCGACACTGACCGTCCTCACGCTGATCGCTGCCATCGCCGGCGCGCAACTCGGCGCCTGGTTCATGGCGAAACGCGCCAAGCCGGGCTGGGTGAAACGCATCTATGCCGCATTGCTGCTGGGCGTGGCGGCCAAATTGCTGTGGGACATCCTCAAACCCTGAAAGGAGCAACACCATAAGCACTGAACGCGAAATCCTGATGAATACAATTCCACGGCCACCGCTGCTGGGCGAGCGTGGCCGGCGCGCGGGCCTGGCCGCGTTGCGCGTACTGAATGTGAAACGCTCGGGCGGCCGCCAGTTGCATGCCTTCATCGAGATCGGCGAAGACCACGGTGGCATGTGCTTCGGCGACGGCGTGCAGTCCGCCAGCGGCTGCACCCTGGGCAAAGGCAACATGGAGAAAACGCCCTACGGCAAGCTGGCGGTCACCGTCATCGAACGCGCAACCAACCGTGCCGTACGGGTGAGTTACAAGCCCACCCTGCAAAAGCAGATCGGCGCTTCCGCCTTCAAGATCAAGCGCGGTGAGGGCGTGGAGTCGGACCAGATTCCCGAACCGGAACAGATGGAACTGGTGGATCTGATCTGGAACGCGCCGGAAGCCGACTTGCTGGCCATCGGTGACATCTTCCAGTTCGAGCGCGAGTGGTTCCCCGAGGTCATGGGCTTCGTGCCTTGCGCCGCCTGCCACGAACTCACCGCGCGGGCTTATCTGCGGGTGGTGGGCGATATGCACCTGTGCATTCCCTGTTCCAGTTACGAGCGGTGACACGCTGCCTGGGTAAGCGATTCCAAACCCCACGTTGACGACATGAGCCACGACCATCACACCGGTGCCAGCGCCACGCTCATTCTGGCGACCCTGCTCACCCTGGCCTTTGCCGGTGTCGAGGCCGCCGTCGGACTGTGGGCCGGGTCGCTGGCCCTGGTGGCGGATGCCGGCCACATGGTCAACGACGCTGCCGCGCTGGCTCTGGCGGCGGGCGCGGCCTGGCTGGCGCGGCGGCCACCTTCGCCCCGGCACAGCTACGGCTTTGGCCGTGCGGAGTTCATCGCAGCCCTGGTCAACAGCCTGGGGCTCTTGGCCCTGGTGGCCTGGCTCACGGTCTCCGCCATCGAGCGTCTGCAAGCGCCGCAGCCGGTGCAGGGCGGGGCCGTCTCCATCACCGCCGCCATCGGCCTCGCCATCAACCTGCTGGTGGCCTGGTTGCTTTCTCGCGGCGAGAAGAACCTCAACACCCGCGCCGCGCTGCTGCATGTGCTGGGCGATCTGCTCGGTTCGGTGGCGGCCTTGCTCGCAGGCCTGGTCATCGCCTTCACTGACTGGACGCCGATCGACCCGTTGCTGTCGCTGGCCATCGGCGCGCTGATCCTGGTCTCCAGTCTGCGCCTGCTGCGCGAAGCCCTGCACGGACTGATGGAAGGCGCGCCATTCAATCTCGACCCGGAAACAGTCGGCCAGGCGCTGGCCGGCGTCCCCGGCGTGGCCTCTATTCACGATTTGCACATCTGGGCGGTGAAGGCGGAACAGCCGCTGCTCACCGCGCATCTGGTGGTGAACGACATCGCCCACTGGGAAGGCATACTGGTGGCCAGCCACACGCTGCTGGCGGAACGCTTCGAAATTCACCACGCCACGCTGCAACCGGAACCCATGACCCGCACCGTGACTTGGCGCGAGCCGCCGGAACATGAACATGAGCACGACTGATCAAGGAGTTTGACGATGCGGAAAATCTTCGCTGCTTTCGCACTTGCCTTGCTGCTTGCCGGCGCGAGCCATGCCCGAGAAGTCGAAACCGTGCTCCTCGTTTCGATCGATGCCCTGCACCCCGATGCGCTGAATGCAAAGACCGTGCCGACCCTGCATGCCTTGATGTTGCCGGGGCGGTTCACCCTGGCGGGGCAAAGTGTCGATCCGCCGAAAACGCTGATTGCCCACACCGCGATGCTGACCGGGCTGACTCCCGAACAAAGCGGCAAGAAAGACAACGACTGGCTGCCGGGCCAGCCCCGCGTGGCCCAGACGACGCTGTTCGATGACGCCAGGCGGCAAGGCTTTCATACGGCGTTCTATTACGCCAAGCCGAAGCTGGGTTATCTGGCCGGCGCCGCCGTGGACGAGCAAGCGTTGGTGCCGGACGATGGCATTGACCGGGCGCGCGCGTTTTTCCGGCAGGGCGGCAAGCGCTTCGTATTCCTGCATGTCAGCGGACTGGAATACGCGGGCATGAATTCCGGTTGGCTCTCGCCCGATTATCTCGACGAGCTGACCTACATCGACATGACCCTGGTGCCGTTGTTCAAAGATATCGGCAAACGCGGCGCCTGGCGTCTCATCGTCACCAGTGACCACGCCGGGCATGCGCGCGAGCACGGCACCCGCCATCCTGAAGACTTCAAACTGCCGCTGATCCTGGCCGGCAAGCCCGAGCTGCCACCGCTGTCGTCCGGGGTTTTTCGCATTACCGGGCTGAGAAGCCTGGTGCGACAGATGCTGGCGGGCGAGTAGTCACCCATGCTCAAAACCCTCTTCTCGCTTCCCCGCACCGTCTGGCTTCTCGGCCTGGTGAGCCTGTTCAACGACAGTACCAGCGAGCTGGTCTACCCCCTGGTGCCGCTGTTCCTGGCCTCTGTGCTGATGGCGGGCCCCAAGACGCTGGGCTTGATCGAGGGCATCGCCGAGGCGACCGCCAGCCTGCTGAAGTTGTTTTCCGGCGTGATCATGGATCGCCGAGGCAACGCCAAGGGTTGGGTGGTGGGCGGCTATGCCCTGGCCGCGCTGACGCGGCCGCTGTTTTATCTGGCGTCGAGCTGGCCGATGGTGCTGGCGCTGCGCTTCGCCGACCGGGTCGGCAAGGGCCTCCGTACTTCCCCGCGTGACGCATTGCTGGCCGGCGCGGTGGACGAAAAGCACCGGGGCCTGGCCTTCGGCCTGCACCGCGCCATGGATAACGCCGGGGCGGTGATTGGGCCGCTCCTCGCAGCCTGGTTGCTGGCGCGGGGAGTACCGATCAAGGACGTGTTCCTGTGGGCCATCGTGCCGGGCCTGATTACCGTCGCCCTGGCCCTGGCCATCAAGGAACCGCCAGCCCTGCCGGCGGCAAAACGCCCGCCGTTCTCCTGGCGGATGACAGGCTTCCCTCCGGCCTTCAAGCGTTACCTACTGGTGCTGGCGCTGTTCACGCTGGGTAACTCGTCCAACATGTTCCTGCTCTTGCGTGCCAAGGAACTGGGGTTGCCCGATTACCAGGTGCCCTTGCTCTGGGCGCTGACCTCGGCGGTGGCGATGCTGTTGTCGACGCCGCTCTCCGGCCTATCCGACCGATTGGGCCGGGTGCGGCTGATCCTCGCCGGCTGGGCCGTGTATGGCCTGTTCTATCTAGTCCTCGGTCTGAATGGCTTCCACACCCTGCTGCTGTGGCCGCTGTTCGCCTTATACGGGGTGTTTCTGGCCGCCACCGAGGGCGCCGAGAAGGCCCTGGTGGCCGACCTTGCCCCGAAAGACCAGATAGGCACCGCCTACGGCTGGTTCAACCTGACGGCGGGAGTCATGCTGCTGCCCGCTTCGCTGCTGTTCGGTGAGTTGTATCAACAGGCCGGCGCGTTGACCGCCTTCGCGTTTTCCGCCACCTGTGCCCTGACGGCGGCAATCCTGTTGCCGCTGTGGGCGCTACGCGCGCAAAGCGGCAAGCCATGAGCGGGCTTTGGTATCACTTTGCCACCTCCGGCGTGGAAACCTGGCTCTGGCTGCCAGCGCTGGCGGCCTTCGTGGTTTCTTTCTTCTCCTCGATGGTGGGCATCTCCGGGGCGTTTCTGTTGATGCCGTTCCAGATGAGCGTGCTGGGTTACGCCGGGCCGTCTGCCAGCGCCACCAATCTGGTGTTCAACCTCTACGCCACGCCGGGTGGTGTCTGGCGCTACGCCCGCGACGCTCGCATGGCCTGGCCGCTGGCACGTCTGATCGTCCTCGGCACCCTGCCCGGCGTGGTGCTGGGCTTCTACCTGCGTACCCTGTACCTGCCGGACGTGGCGCGCTTCAAGCTGTTCGTAGGCGCCATCCTGCTGTTCCTGGCCTGGCGGTTGCTGTCGGAATTCGCGCCCTGGAAGAGTCGGTTACACACGCCAACTCCGGTGGGCGGAGCAAAACTGCACCTGGTCCGTAGCGACTGGCGGCGCATGGAATTCATGCTTGGCGAGCATGCCTATGGTTTCCCGGTGCCGGCCATGCTGGCCCTGGCTTTCGTCGTAGGCATCATCGGCGGCACCTATGGGATCGGCGGGGGCGCCATCATCGCGCCGTTCTGCATCGCCATCTTCCGCCTGCCGGTAGCGATGGTGGCGGGCGCGGCACTGGCCGGCACCTTCGCTACTTCGGTGATCGGCGTAATCGTGTATTCCCTCCTGCCTCTGCCCGGCGGCGGCCATGCCACCCCGGACTGGGCATTGGGAACACTGTTCGGCATGGGAGGGCTGGCGGGGATGGTTCTCGGTGCGGCCTGCCAGAAACACGTGCCGCAACGGATTCTGAAGGCGGGGCTGGGTACGGTGCTGGCCGGGCTGGGCCTGTCTTACCTGATTTGAACTTGTTGACAACATCGACCATGAAACTCACCCCACCTGTCTTTCTCGTCCTGTTGCTCGTCAGCTTGTCCGCGATGGCTCACGCCGACACGGCGGCGTTGGTGCAAACCGCGCTGACCTCGCGCCAGCCCGCGCTGATCGAGTTCGGCGCCGATACCTGTAGCCAGTGCAAGCGCATGAAAATCGTGCTGGATGGCATCGCGCGCCGCTACCAGGGCCGCGCCCGGATTGTTCAGGTGAACGTCCATCGCGACCAGGCCATCACCCGGCAATTCAAGATCATGGTTATCCCAACCCTGGTTTTCTTCGATGCCCAAGGCCGCGAGGTGGAACGCCGTTACGGCTACCAGGATGAAGTGACGGTGGTGCAAAAGATCCATGAGCTTGGTGCGCGCTGACCATGTTTGAACAAATGCCTGATCTGCTGGCAGCGCATCCGATCGTCGCTTTCGGCCTGGTGTTTGCGGCCGGGGTGGTGTCTTCTGCCAGTCCCTGCGCGCTGGCCACGGTGCCCCTGGTGGTGGGCTATGTCGGCGGCCATGCCGGCGACAGCAAACCGCGCGCGTTTTTTTATTCGCTGGCCTTCGTGCTCGGCCTGGCGTCCACCTTCACGGCGCTGGGCGCAGCAGCAGCCCTGCTCGGTCAGCTCATGGGCAGCCTGGGCGGGCCGTGGTTCGTCGCCCTCGGCCTGCTGGCGGCGGCGATGGGCCTGCATCTCATGGGATGGCTGCCGATCCGCCTCCCCAGCGGCTTGCACTGGCAACCGAAAGTGGCCGGCCCTCTCGGCGCGCTGCTGCTGGGTGCGGTGTTCGGCATCGTCTCCAGCCCGTGTGCGACACCGGTGCTGGTGGCCTTGCTGGGTCTGGTGGCAACCCAGGGCAAGGTGGCCTACGGCGTTTCCCTGCTGTTCGTCTACGCCCTCGGCCATTGCGCCCTGATGCTGGCCGCAGGCACCTTCACCGGCTTGGTCCAGGCCTATGCCCAGTCGCGTGGTTTGCTGGCCTTCTCGTTGCGTTTGAAACAGGGCCTGGGCCTGCTACTGGTTGCGGTGGGTGGGTATCTGATCTGGCTGGCTTGAGACGGGCGTTGCCGGAGGATTTTGGCCCCCCGTCATGCTCATGTAACAGATGAGTTTCCCGGCTGTTCACGGAATTCGTGTCGCTCGGTCTTGAGCTCCATCGCCTGGTGTATGTCGGCAATCAGGTCATCGTGGGTGGCTGCCGTCACAACATGAACACCCATGTTGCCGGTCCTTTGTTATTTCGATATATTTAGCCGGGGTTTAACAGCCTTCTGCCAGTATCATCGAATTTTTTCGAGATATCAGACGTAAGTCATTGATTGTTATGAACGGTCATTTTTCGTGTTGAATTGTTGTGCCATAATCTTTGTCTCTTTCCGGTCCAGGCGCTTGCAATTCCAGTAATATTGGTTGCATGTTCATACGACAGACCAGAACCAACAACAAGGCCACCGGCGAGGGGTACTACACCTTTCGCCTGGTGCGTGGCGAGCGC
>CAISDD010000211.1 GCA_903883985.1 uncultured Pseudomonadota bacterium
ACAGAATGCGCATGAAATGTCCTTGATTGAGTAATGTCGCGTAACTTGCCTTCATTAAGCTGCCGGCGCAGGCCCTCATCCCCGGCCCTTCCCCCGGAGGGGGAAGGGGGTGGAACCCTCTTCGGGAGAGGGCAGGGTGAGGGAGCCCGGTGGTAAGCAAAATTGGTTTCGACAGCTTACTTAGCACTAAAGAAAAGTCTTGTTTACCCGATAACCTTAACGGAAACCGACGCGCACTAAAAGCCGTCGCTGAGTTACAGCAATGCACAAGGATACCTTTATGCGCAACAACCAGCCCGTCAGCCAGCGCGAATACCTCTTAACAGAGGGTGTGACGATCATCAGTTGGACCGATGCCAAGGGCAACATCACCTTCGCCAACGACGATTTCGTGGAGGCCTCCGGCTATACCCAGGAAGAATTGATCGGCCAGCCGCAGAACGTGGTGCGCCACCCGGACATGCCCGTGGAAGCTTTTCGCGATCTGTGGTCCACCATCGAGGCGGGAGACCCGTGGGTGGGCGTGGTCAAGAATCGACGCAAGAATGGCGATCACTATTGGGTGAAGGCTGCGGTCACGCCGGCCCCAGGCGGCGGTTTCATGTCGGTGCGCACCAAGCCCGCACGCGATGAGGTGCAGGCCGCCGAGGCCCTCTACCAGCGCCTGCGCGAGCATCCCGGCCTGCGTTTGAAAGGCGGCCGGCTTGCCCCCGGAGCAACCGGGCGTTTGCAAGGCTGGCTCAAGGACCTCAATCTGTCGAGCAAGCTATGGCTGTCCACCTTGTCTTCCATCCTCGTGATCCTGTTCTGCGTGGCTCTGGGCTGGACGGCGATCGACGATGCGCGTGGCTTGTTGAAATCCGTTAGTGCGGCACAGGGGCAGCAATTGCAAGCTTCGCTGGATAACCTCAGCTTGTTGTTGAGCTTGGTCGCAGCGTCCGCGGTGATCCTCTGGCCTGCCGTCGCTTTCGTGGTGGTGCGTTCTTTCACCGCGCCCCTGCACAATGCCGTGCAGGCCGCGCATGCCATCGCCACCTTCGATTTGTCGAAGCCGGTCCATCTGGCCGGACATGATGAAGTGGGCGATGTGCTGGCGCAGTTCGCCATCATGCGCAACAACCTCTTGGGCAATGCTTCCCTGATCAAGCAGAGCACGTGCAAACTGGACGTTGCAGCACAGGATCTGACTCGCTCCAGCACCCTCAGCGCACAGACGGCACAGCGGCAGTCCGAGGCCGCTTCCGGCATGGCCACCTCTGTGGAACAACTCTCGGTGTCCATCGACCAGGTGGGCGCGCATGCCAATGAAGCCGATACGGTGTCGCGCGAATCGGGAGATTTATCGCGTGAAGGCGGAAAGGTGATTCATGCCGCAGCCAACGAGATTGGACACATTGCCGATGCGGTACGGGCCTCGTCGCTAACCCTCCGCGAGCTGGAAGGCTATACGACTGAAATTTCCGCCATCGTCGGCGTCATCAAGGAGATCGCCGATCAAACCAACTTGCTTGCCCTCAACGCCGCCATCGAGGCTGCACGCGCCGGTGAACAAGGGCGCGGTTTCGCTGTGGTAGCGGACGAGGTGCGTAAGCTGGCGGAGCGCACGGCCAACTCCACCCAGCAGATCAGCGGCATGATCGACAAGGTTCAGTCTGGAGCCCATCGCGCGATGGAAGAAATGGAAGCAAGCGTGAAACGGGTGGACGAAGGGGTGGAACTCGCGCACCAGGCCGGCGATTCGATTTCCAGCATCCAGTCGGCCTCCGCGCGGGTGATCCAGGCGGTGGCGGACATCAATCATGCACTCAAGGAGCAAGGCCTCGCGGCGAGGGAAATCGCCCAGAACGTGGAGCAGGTGGCGCAGATGACCGAGCAAGGCAGCCAGGCCGCAGGCCAGGCCTCCGGTGTTGCCGTGGACGTGCTGCAACGTTCCGGAGAACTGAAGCGCCTGGCCGATATGTTCAAGTTGGCAACTCATTAAGTAACCCGTCGAAACCAATTTGGCTTACCACCAGGCTCCCTCACCCTGCCCTCTCCCGAAGAGGGTTCCACCTCCTTCCCCCTCCGGGGGAAGCGCTGGGGATGAG
>CAISDD010000212.1 GCA_903883985.1 uncultured Pseudomonadota bacterium
CAACGACTCCGCTGTACCCGCAAGGGGTACGCCGGATTCGTAAGGCGGCAGAGCCGCCAACGACTCCGCTGCACCCGCAAGGGGTACGCCGGATTCGTAAGGCGGCAGAGCCGCCAACGACTCCGCTGTACCCGCAAGGGGTACGCCGGATTCGTAAGGCGGCAGAGCCGCTGCCCACTGCCCACTGCCCACTGCCCACTAGCCACTGCCCCGCAAGAGACGCACACTCGGGCGTGTTCAACTGAGGCTTCAAGGTTAAAGGCCGACGAGTCATCACGGCACTATAATGTCCTGCTTTCAACCCCACCAAGCGAACTTCACCATGACCGACCAACAAGCTCAGCCCGTGTTCAACATCGAAAAGATTTACGTCAAGGATCTTTCCGTGGAGGTGCCCAATGCGCCCGCCATCTTCCTCGAACGCGATGCGCCACAGATGGAATTGCAGATCAACACCCAGAGCGCCCAGGTCGATGAAGGCATCTATCAGAGCATCATCACCCTCACCATCTCCGCCAAGATCAATGACAAGACCGCGTTCGTGGTGGAACTGCAACAAGGCGGCATCTTCCGCATCCAGAATCTGCCACCAGAGGCGCTGGAGCCGGCCCTGGCCATCGGCTGCCCAAACATCCTCTTTCCCTACGCGCGTGAATCCGTGTCCGACGCCGTGCTCAAGGCCGGCTTCCCGCCCCTATTGCTGCAACCGGTGAACTTTGAAGCGCTGTACTTGCAGCAACAGCAAGCTGCGTCACAAGCCGCCGGTCAGCCCAACTAACTTTCCGATGCGCATCACGGTACTGGGGGCCGGGGCATGGGGTACGGCCATGGGCATTCGCCTGACCAGTCGGGCAACGGTGCGGCTGTGGACGCGCTCACGGGAACATGCCGAGGCGATGCACGCCTCGCGCACCAATGCGCGCTATCTGCCCGGTCAGGTGCTGCCCACCGGACTCTCGCCGTCGTCCGACCTGGACTGGGCCCTGGATGGCGCGGATTGGCTGATTTCGGCGGTGCCCAGCAGCGCATTTCGCCCCCTGCTACAAACGCTGCGTGAACGGGGCGTAAAAACGCCTCTGATCTGGCTGTGCAAGGGCTTCGAGGCCACTACGCGGTGCCTGCCGCACGAAGTGCTGGAAGAAGTCTGGCCGGAGCATCCGCCGGCCGGCGTCCTCTCCGGCCCGAGTTTCGCCATGGAGGTCGCGCGCGGCCTTCCAGCCGCACTCACCATCGCCTCGGCCGACACCCGGTTTGCCCGCCATGCCGCCCAGGCACTGCACGACCCGCGCCTGCGCCTGTACGCCAGCAGCGATGTGATCGGGGTGGAGCTGGGCGGCGCGGTGAAGAATGTTATCGCCATCGCCACCGGCATTTCCGATGGTCTGGGCTTCGGCCTCAACGCGCGTGCAGCCCTGGTGACCCGCGGCCTGGCCGAGCTCACTCGTCTGGGCCTGCATCTGGGTGGCCGACCGGAAACCTTCATGGGACTATCTGGCATGGGCGACCTGATTCTGACCTGCACCGGCGATCTCTCGCGCAACCGCCAGCTCGGCCTGCGCCTGGCCGCCGGAGATAGTCTGGCGGATGCCCTGCGCGGCTTGGGTCATGTCGCAGAGGGAGCCACCACGGCACTGGAACTCGCCGGCCTGGCCGATACCTCACGGATCGACATGCCCATCGCCCAGGCGGTTGCCAGCATTCTGCGTGGCGATACGCCGCCACGCGAGGCGGTAGCCGCGCTACTGGCGCGCGAACTCAGGGACGAAGGCACCTAGCTGACTATCCGGCGACACAGGCACCCTGGCCGCCGAGCTACCCGATCCAGACAGCCAGGGCACAAAAAAAAGGGTGGAACCGAAGTTCCACCCCTTTTTTTACGGTCGAGTCTTGTTACTTGGCGTATCCGGGCATGGCAGGCAAAAAGCCAGCGAGCGGGTTCGGGATGCTGCTGAAGGCCGCAGGGTTCATGAAGGCACCCAAAGCACCGTAGGTGCGGGGATCAGCGGCAGCGCCGGCCCACTGGGTGTACATGTTGGGGTTCAGCGGAGCCATCATCAGGTTCACGTTGGCCGGAGAAATCGGAGCCGTTGCCCAGTTCATGTACATGCTGGGGTTAAGGGGAGCAATCGCCATTTGCAGGAGACGCGGGTCCAGAGGGGCTGCCAACCACTTCATGTACATGTTCGGGTTCATGAGGGGAGCCAGGGCGGCGGTATAGAAGTTGGGATCGATGGAGGCAGCCAGCCACTTCATGTACATGTTCGGGTCGATAAAGGCGGCGTAGGACTTGAGGATGTCAGGGGACATACCGGCCTGGGCCATCTTGGTGAAGGTGGCGGGGTCCATACCCTTCTGCATCAGAATCATCGCGGTGGCGGGATCCATCAGGTTGGTCAGAGCGGCGACCGCAGCCTTGGGGTCCTTGACGACGTCAACGACCTTGGCGGGATCGAGCAACTTGGCCGCAGTTTCTTCCGGGGTGTCGGCAAAAGCAGAGGAGGCCAGCAAGGCCAGGACCAGGATAGAAATTTTCTTCATTTGGATGCTCCTAAGTGGTTGATAAACTTGATTAAACTTGGCGCCTAATGCGAGCTCTCAGTATATTAGCGAAGAGTGGAATAATCGACTGGACGCTCTACCTTGCTCTGTCCGGCCCGTCATGACGTTGCGCTATTGCAACGCTCCATGTGGTGGTCGGTTGGAAGCGACGCCGAGTTTAGACCAGGCATATTTCAGTAAGGTCATTTATGGTGAACTTCTCCGTCATCCTTTCGGTTGAGGTCGCGCGTGCGCCACAGCCTGCCGCGCTCAGGTGGCTTGAGACGGGCGCTCGACGCGCAGACTATGGATGCGACGGCTGTCGGCGCGTAGAACGTGGAAACGCAGCCCGCAGATCTCGACACTCTCGCCGCGCTTGGGAACCCTGCCAAAGGCATGGGTGACCACGCCCCCCACCGTGTCGAATTCGTCATCGGTGAAGTTGGTGCCGATGGCCAGATTAAAATCACCGATCTCGGTCTGCGCCTTGACCCGAAATGCTCGACTATCGAACTGCAGGATGTTGTCCTCGGCCTCGTCGTAGTCGAATTCGTCCTCGATGTCGCCCACGATCTGTTCCAGCACATCTTCGATGGTGACCAGCCCGGCGACGCCGCCGTATTCGTCCACCACGATGGCGATATGATTGCGCGAGGCGCGGAACTCGCGCAGAAGCACGTTCAGCCGCTTGGATTCCGGAATGAACACGGCGGGCCGCAGTTGCTCGCGTAGATTGACCTCTTCACCGGTGCACAGACGCAGCAGATCCTTGGCCAACAATATCCCCACCACGTTGTCGCGTTCACCGTCCACGGCGGGAAAGCGAGAATGCGCAGTCTCGATCACATAGGGAAGGATCTTCTCCTTGGAGTCGTTGATATCGACCACGTCGAGCTGCGAGCGCGGGATCATGATCTCGCGCACCTGCATTTCAGAAACCTGCATGACACCCTCGATCATCGAGAGCGCATCGGCATCCAGCAGATTTTTTTCGTAAGCCGCGTGCAGAAGTTCCAGTAACTCCTCGCGGTTGTCCGGCTCGCGCGAGAGCCATGAGGTCAAGCGTTCGATCAGGCCAGGTCTACTGTTACTAGGTTCATCCATCTTGGTAGGGGTCGGGAAAGCCCAGTTGCATCATGATAAAGCTTTCTACCGCTTCCATCGCGACCGCCTCGTCCTCGGCCTCATGGTCGTATCCTTGCAGGTGCAGCATGCCATGCACCGTGAGATGTGCGTAATGTGCCTCGCGGGAGACCCGCTGTTCCACGACCTCGCGTTCAACCACGGGCACGCACAGGAGGATGTCACCGGATAGCGGGCCACCTTCCTCTTCCGCGCCATAGGCGAAGGTGAGCACGTTGGTGGCACGGGGCTTGCCGCGATAGTCCTGATTGAGGCGTAAGCCCTCCTCCTCGTCCACCAGACGCAAGGCAGCCACCACGTCATACAGGAGCGCTGCGCGCGCCCAGCGGCGCAACTCCACTCGGGTCGGCAACCCGGTCAGCGAGCTGGCGTACTGCAAGGAGAGGGAAAGCGTGGGCTTCATGCCGGACACCTTGAATGAGCATCGTAGGCCTCGACGATGCGGCCGACCAGTGGATGGCGCACCACGTCCTCGTTCAGGAAATCGGTGAATGCGAGGCCGCGCACGTCCCGCAGGATCTCGCGCGCCTCGATCAGCCCACAGCGCTGGCCGCGCGCCAGGTCGATCTGAGTCACATCCCCGGTCACCACGGCGCGTGAGCCAAAGCCGATGCGGGTCAGGAACATCTTCATCTGCTCTGGCGTGGTGTTCTGCGCCTCGTCGAGGATGATGAAGGCGTGATTCAGGGTACGACCGCGCATGAATGCGAGCGGAGCGATCTCAATCGCCCCCTTCTCGAATTGTCGCGTGGTCTTGTCGAAACCCATCAGGTCGTAGAGCGCGTCATACAGCGGGCGCAGGTAAGGATCGACCTTTTGTACCAGGTCTCCGGGCAGGAAGCCCAGACGCTCACCCGCCTCGACCGCAGGCCTGACCAGGACGATGCGCTTGACCAGGTCGCGCTCCAACGCGTCCACGGCACCGGCGACCGCCAGAAAGGTCTTTCCAGTGCCGGCGGGGCCGATGCCAAAGGTGATGTCGTACTCCTGCATCTGTCGGATGTAGGCATTCTGCCTCGGTGTGCGCCCATGCAGGCCAACGCGCCGTGTCATCAGCACCGGCATGTCGCCTGTGGGCGTCGGCTCGGGCGCATGCGCCACTTCCACCAGGGCGAGTTGGATATCCTCAATGTCCAGGGGCTTGCGTGCTCGTTGATAGAATTCCTTCAGCAATTTGACCGCGTGATGCTCGCCGACGCCGCAAACCTGGAAGATTTCTCCGCGCCGGGAGATGCTGACATTGAGTGCAGTCTCGATCTGGCGCAGGTTTTCGTCGAGTACGCCGCATAGATTGGCCAGCCTGGCGTTATCCGTTGGCGTGAAGGCGACCTGCATCAGCGCGACTCGGGGGGTGACCCGGAAGTGGCCCCAGGTATCACTTCGCCGCGCAGGCTGTGCGGCAGCGCTTGGGTGATGCTGACCTCGACGAACTGCCCGATGATGGAACCGACCTGCATGAACGGCACAGGAAAATTAACGATGCGGTTGTTTTCCGTGCGCCCCATCACTTCGGCGGCGTCTTTTTTCGAGGGTCCGACCACCAGCACTCGCTGCACGCTGCCGACCATGGAGGCGCTGATCGCGGCGGCCTGAGCATTGATCTGCGCCTGGAGACGGTAGAGGCGTTGCATCTTGAGCTCATGTGGCGTGTCATCAACCAGGCTGGCGGCGGGCGTGCCGGGACGCGGGCTGTAAACGAAGCTGTAAGAGGTGTCGAAGCCGACTTCCTCGATGAGTCTCAAAGTGGCGGCAAAATCTGCCTCGGTTTCTCCGGGGAAACCAACGATGAAGTCCGAGGAAATGCTGATCCCAGGACGGGCTTCCCTCAGGCGGCGAATGGTGCTCTTGTACTCCAGCGCGGTATAGCCGCGCTTCATGGCCGCCAGAATACGGTCGGAGCCGGATTGCACCGGCAGATGCAGATAGGCCGCGAGTTTCGGTAGATTCGCATAGGCATCGATCAGCCGCGGCGTGAACTCACGAGGATGAGAGGTGGTGAAACGCAGGCGTTCGATGCCTGGCACGAAAGTGACCAGTTCCAGAAGCAGGGCGAAATCGGCAAGCGCTCCTTCTCCCATCTCGCCACGATAGGCATTCACGTTCTGTCCGAGCAGGGTGACTTCCCTGACGCCCTCACCAGCCAGGTGAGCGACTTCAGCCAGCACATCGTCCAGAGGACGCGACACCTCCTCGCCTCTCGTGTAGGGCACCACGCAGAAAGTGCAGTATTTGCTGCACCCTTCCATGACGGAGACGAAGGCTGTGGTGCCCTCGGCCCGCGCCGGTGGAAGGTGGTCGAATTTTTCAATTTCCGGGAAGGAAACGTCGACCTGTGGCCTGCCACTGCTGCGACGCAGTTCCATCATGGCGGGGAGGCGGTGCAGGGTTTGCGGCCCGAATACCAGATCGACGAAAGGCGCGCGTCGCACGATGGCTGCACCCTCCTGGCTCGCCACACAGCCCCCGACACCGATAATGAGATCCGGATTGGCCTTCTTCAAGTGCCGCACCATCCCCAAATCGGTAAATACCTTCTCCTGCGCCTTTTCCCTGACCGAGCAGGTATTGAAGAGGATGACATCGGCCTCCTCAGGCTTGTCGGTCTGTTCATAGCCCTCGACGGCAGCAAGCACATCGGCCATCTTGGCCGAGTCGTATTCGTTCATCTGGCAACCAAAGGTGCGGATGTAGACCTTGCGAGTCATGCCTTGAGGGTGGCCTATCGAGGAAGGGAGTACGAAGGGGCGACGCAGTAAATCCGCGTCCTGGTTCTAAGTAATGTCGCGTAACTCATTTTGCCTTCATTAAGCTGCCGGCGCAGGCCCTCATCCCCGGCCCTTCCCCCGGAGGGGGAAGGGGGTGAAACCCTCTCCCTTCGGGAGAGGGCAGGGTGAGGGGCCCGGTGGCAAACCAAATCTGTTTCGCAGCATCACTTACCTGATTCCCGATTATCGTGAACCAAGTCTGGATTGGATAACAACAAACAGCGCCAAACAGCGGCCATCGCCCATGTGGGCAGTATACCTTCCCACCCACCCAGGGTCTACCGGCGCCGATCGGCCTGAGTTAGCTCAGACTTAGACAACCGCGAGGCGCCACAGCGAAGTCACTTCCGCCGCCCGCGCCGCATGGAGTGGGTCGGTTGCATCCGAGACCCGAGGATGATGCGGACGAATATCGTGTCTTCCAACGACTTTCAGGCCAGCCAGTTCGAAGGCGGAAAGCAATTCGTCGCGCGAACGCAGGCCCAGGTGTTCAGCCAGATCCGAGAGCAGCAGCCAGCCTTCCCCCTCTGGCGTCAGGTGCGCCGCCAAGCCACCCAGGAATCCGTTCAGCATACGGCTCTCTGGGTCGTAGATCGCGGCTTCGAGCGAGGAACTGGGGCGGGCCGGCAACCAGGGCGGATTGCAGACCACGAGGGGTGCCCGACCTACGGGGAAGAGGTCAGCCTGCTGAACTTCCACCCGTCCTGCAAGCCCGAGGCGCGCGAGATTCTCACGGGCACAGGCGAGCGCGCGAGCGTCCTGGTCGGTTGCGATGATGCGGGTGATGCCGCGCCTGGCGAGCACGGCCGCGAGAACTCCCGTTCCGGTACCAATATCGAAAGCCAACGTCGGTATCGTCAGCGACGCCGTAGCCACCAGATCCACATACTCTGAGCGTACCGGCGCGAATACGCCGTAGTGCGGGTGGATATGCGCATCCAGCGCGGCCACAGCCACGCCTTTCTGGCGCCATTCGTGCGCGCCGACCACACCCAGCAACTCGCGCAGGGAGACCACGGATGCGTCCCCTCCTGGATCCGCCAGCCCGTAGGCCTCCTCGCAAGCCGTCCGCAGATCGGGAGCGCGTCTTAAGGGGATGCGATAGTCCGCATCCAGGGGTAACAACAACATGGCCAGAGTGCGTGCGCGTTGTGCCTGAGCCTGGCGGTGCAGATGGAAAGTTTCTAGCGGCGTACCTGACAGCGCGGGTTTGCGCGGCTTGGCCCCAGCACGGCGCGTCAAGGCCTGCAACAACTGACGAGCATTCTGAAAATCTCCTCGCCACAACATCGCACCGCCCTCGCAAGCCAAACGGTACGCGGCATCGGCGCTTGTTCGGTCGTCGGCGATAAGCACACGTTTTGGTGGCGCATGTCCGCTCTCCGAGCGCCAACGCGCCGAACGCGCCTCCCCGGTCTCGTTCCAGGAGATGCGGAGAAACTCGGCGGCCATCACCTGGAAGCCTCTTTCCAAAGCCGTGCGGGATACGCTCCTGCTGGAATAGGGCTCACGCTGTCCCCTGCGAGATCGGTTGCGCATCGATCACTGTCATGGATTTTTCTTTCCTCGCCCTTTTTTCCTGGTACATCCGGGTGTCCGCCGTGTTGAGCAGCGTGTCCAGCGAACCGCCATCGCTTGGGTAGAGCGCATAGCCAATGCTACAAGAGGGCCTCAGCCTGACGTCGCCAATGTCCAGGGGCAGGCCTACCTCCTGTTCCACCTTCCAGTACAAGGACAGGCACTCATCGCTCTCCTTTACGCCAACGAACAAAAGGGCGAATTCGTCGCCACCAAGGCGCGCCGCCGTATCCGCCACCCGGACCACATGACGCAGTCGAAGCGCGACGGCCTGCAACAAGATATCGCCCACGGCGTGACCATGCATATCATTGACCTGCTTGAAATCATCCAGATCGACATACAGGACAGCTAGCGAGAATCCTTCTTCAGCTGCGTGGACGATGGCCTCCTCGAGGCGACGGTAGAACAACACGCGGTTTGCCAGACCTGTTAGCGGATCGTGAGTAGCCTCATGCTCCAGCCTCGTTCCCGCCAACTCCAGCAGACGCAACTGTTCGCAAATGGTCAAGGCATCGCGCCAGAGCAGGCGTCGTATGGCCTCGGATATCGCCATCGCCAGCAATATCAACAGACCGCCCAGGGCAAGGTGCAGCGTGATGGCGCGCTGAGTCGCCGATTGAGCCCTTTCCAGAGCTACGCGTATCAGGTCTCGTTCGTGTCGCCGCAAGGCCTCGACGATGTCGGTGTAGTCGCGATTGAGGGGCCGCAGGTCCGTCGCAAGCCTGGTGCGCGCTTCTTCCATCACACCGCGCGAAGCCAGGTCACTGATCAGTTCCTGCAGATCAATGATCTGCAACACCAGTTGATCCTGGCGTTGCAGGTTGGTGCTCTCAAAATCATCCAGAGGCAGGGACTTCAACGTGGTGCGCGCCAAACCAACCTGGAAACCCCACTTGATGTACTGCTGGAAATTTTCGTCACGCTCGAAGGCATCGCGGCCCAGCGCCTGATAGACCAGGGCGTTATGGCGGTTGTACGAAGCTTCCTGTAAGTCGGTAGCAAGCTGAATCTTGCGGTTGCGCAACTCGACGATGTCGCGCATCTGCTCTTTCAATTCGCTGATTTGCCAAACCGCATGGCCAACCAGAATTGCCATCAGAAGAATGAACAACCCGAATCCCACCAGCAGCTGGCGAGTCATGTGTCGAGAGAGTTGCGGACTGATGATCTCTTGCATCTATTCCCCCGTGAAAAAGTGGTGGATTCGGCCCGCAGAAGTTACACCACCGAGCCACCGAGCCACGGAGCGCCCGGCAAAATTGCCAGCCCTTCTACAACCGCCACCAACCCTGGCAGCCGTTCAGCCGACTGCCGCCAAGGACCGGTACAAGAATACCCTTACTACCTCTTGGTGACGACTGAATCTTGAGCGTGGAACCGCGTGGCCAAGTTGGCCGGTGAGACCGAGTTGCTTGTCGTTGTTGCGAAGGCAAAAATCCGGCTCGTTGAGCGAAGTCTGGGTTGAACGCCAATACAATGAACGTACTATATTCCGGGTCGAGCCAGGAATGACGCGAGAAAACCGGTATCTCATAATTCCTTGATGTGAAGCAACCCCATCATGGGCTGACCAAATTACACACGGAACTCTGCCAGTCGACCCCTACATGCTTTTCCCATGCGTATCAGCGGCCTAGGGTACTTTGGTGAAGTGATGCACGACATCCGGACGGCTGTCGTGCAAGACCCGACGATCAGCAGGGTAGGGCGGAAAAGCGTTTTTTCGCGCCTACCGACGGATGTTGGTCATTTTGCGGATAACGCCGGCCCGGCTCATCCGGCCTACGTGCCCTACCGCTACACACGGGAGAAGATTGATGCCCGGCTGACGGCCAATAAGTAATGTCGCGTAACTTGCCTTCATTAAGCTGCCGGCGCAGGCCCTCATCCCCGGCCCTTCCCCCGGAGGGGGAAGGGGGTGGAACCCTCTTCG
>CAISDD010000213.1 GCA_903883985.1 uncultured Pseudomonadota bacterium
AGGTGCAGCCCCCTGGCGTAGGCAGCTACGATGGCAAGGTCTCGATCAGCCCGTGTAGGGCGGATGCCAGAAGGGCGATTCGCCATCTTGATGGTGATTGAAGGGCGGAACCGCTTCGCGTTCCGCCCTGCGTTGCTGAGTTTTATCTCCTGAATTGTGAGGGAAGTGCCTTAGGCGGAATGAGCGCAGGATTATTTCCCTACTACCTCACCGCCGGCGGCCTTCCAGGCTTCGAGGCCGCCTTCGATGAAGCGCGCGTTAAGGCCCTGGGACTGCAAGGCGTCGACCACACTGTTGGAGACGCCGCCGCCGCGCACGCAGTAGAGGATGATTTCCTGATCGCGCGGCAAGGTGTCGGCCCATTCGGCCACTTGCTCGGGGTTATTCCAGTTGGCGCCGGGGAGTTGTTCGTTTGATGCGGCGTGGTCGTGGATGCGGCGCACGTCGAGGACGTATTTTCCAGCCAGCTCGGTTTTCAAGGTGTCGGGTTTGATGCTGCGTTCCATATTCGGATTCCAGTAAGGTATAGGTCCGTTCCGCCACCGTATGGGCGGCGCCAACTGGGTAGCCCGAGGAGGTTACCACCAGGCCTGCGGTCCCGGCGTGGTTTCGCCCAAGGCGCCCGCAACGCCTCCGACAAATCACGTCTACCTGGAATCCTCCGCAGGCAGAACCGAAAAAAAACGATAGTCGGCCGGACAGATTTCTGTAAGCTGCTCATGAGAGCCCGTTCTTAACTTAGGCACCAACATGCGCGACCACTACGCCGTTCTCGGCATCTCTCCAGGCGCATCGTTCGACCTGGTCAAGGCGGCCTACCGGAAACAGGCCAACCTCCTACACCCTGACAAGAACCCTGCGGCGGACGCCCCCGCGAGGTTCAGGGAGATTCAGTTGGCCTACGAAATTCTTTCGGATGGCGCAAAAAGAAAAGCCTACGACGACTTTCGCCAGCGTAGTCTGATCGACGATCCCCTCCTCGTCGCGATGGATATCTGGCACACCTATTGTTCTGGAATCGTAAAATGAGCACCTCTCCGTATTTCGCAGACCTATACGCATCGTATCGCAACGAAATTGCCGACAACATGACGGACAGCGAAGGCAGGAACGTCATGCAGGAGCGGTTAGCCAGTCTGCGCCACGAGTTTCTGGCCTACGTTCAGATGATGGAAATCGACCCGCTGATCGTCGCCGTGCTGTTCTACAAGGCCTTTGAATTCCACAACAACGACGCCTTGATCGCAGCCATTCGCCTCGATCCAGGCAAGGCGCAGTTGTCCTGGGCGAAGCTTGAGAAAAGCGTCGGCGTGGCGCCCTGGGCCACGGAGATGGTGCGCATGGCACTGGCCGATCCCTATGGCAGCACGTTTCTGGTCATCGCCGCATGCCTTGAATACCTGAGGGCCAACGATGTGGGCGATGTCCTGCCACGCGGCGAGGAAGAACCCCGTAAACCCGTGGATGAAATGGACGAGGAAGACTCGCCCGACGACGACCTGGGCGAACGCGGCGACGACTGGCTGATCCAGCAAGGTTTCGACTCAACCAAGCAATAAAGGGAACGACATGCATCCAGTCCTATCCAACGCCACCCGCCTCATCCTGGCTGGCGACATCGCTGGCGCGGAAAGGGCGTTGGTCAAGATTGCCGAGGAGGAGGGCGACCACGCGCTGGTCGCTGTCATGGACGACTTGCCTGCCAAGGATCTGGTCGCGATCCTGCGGGAGTACGACACGTCCAAGGAGTCCGTGATCAATCTTCTGGTGACGCCGGAGCAGTTCGCCCGCTCAGTGGTGCTCGAAAGAAAATATGCTGAGCCCAACTTCAGTCGCCTGCATGGAATGATTAATTCGGTCGTCCACAAGGACCACGATGAAGCCAGCGCCTACCTTGTCAAGTTGGTGGAAACCCATCAAGGCTGTGAGACCCTGGCCGACTACTTTACGGACTATTTGCTTGGTTTCCTCTGTTTCACGCTCGATGGGGTGTTCGTCCCCGAAAGATACCCCGATCTGCCCGACGAGTCTCATTACATTCCCTGGCTGGTCAATGAGATCAGCCTGAAAGAGCACCTCATCTTCCAGACCGGGCAGGAAGCGGGCCCGGTCATGAAGCGAGCCGATGCGGCCGATGGCGACTGGATGGAGACAGCATGGATACTGCGCTACGAGATGGAGGAGGGGTTCGAGCACGTATATTTCGTGATACGTGATCGTATCCTGAAAATAAGCACCCTCGCGGACGTCCCCGCTTCCAAGCCCAGCCCGGCAGTTCCCGCCAAGGAGGTCGAGGGAGATATGGATGACGAAGAACTCGCCATCTGATGCTGGCTACCCAACTTTCCACCCTCGACCGCCGGCCTTACTTCGAGAGGGTGCTGCAATATGGGGTCGCGCAGGGCATCCTCACGCCGGAGCGTCTCGAAAATATCCAGGCGGACGGCGCCAAGGGCATCGTGCAGATCGCCAACTATTTTGGTACTGCCTACCTGCGCCAAGAGTTGGAGACGGCCAGGGACCGTCTGGTGACGCTGCTAAGCCTGTTCCTTGAGGCGGTGTCTGGGGGCGACCTGCGCGCGGCGGCTGTCTCCTTGCGGGAGAAGAGCCTGTTATCTCACTCCAAGGGGGGCTCGGACATGCTGCGGGCATTGA